>JAQCJS010000139.1 GCA_027592975.1 Chloroflexota bacterium | reverse complement strand
TCCCGTCCGACGGCGGGCGAGGTGCCGGACTGGATCGACGATGGCCGTCGCGGGCCGGCTGAACTGACCGAACTCGCGATGACAGTGGACGAGGTCTTCACGGCAGTCGAACAACTGCCGCAGGCACAGAGAGAAGTGATCCTGCTCCGCTTCGGCTCCGGCCTCTCGGTCGCGGAGACAGCGGAAGCGCTGGAGAAGAACCAGACGAACGTCAAGGTGCTCCAGCACAAGGGGATCAAGAAATTGAAGGAACTCCTGGGTGCGGGCGATGGCCGCCCGCCGCAGGTGACAGCACAGGTTGCAGCGGAGTCGGGCGAACGGGAACGATGAGCGAACGCGACGAGATGCGGATGGAGCAGATGGCGGAAGACCCCGCCCAGCTCGACCGTGCCCTGGAGCGCGCGCTGGACCCGGCGGAGGTCACCGAGATCATGCGGCTGGACGCCGCCCTCGGCGCGTTCGACGCCGGCCACGAGCCTGAGATCGACGCATCCGAAGACCCTGAACTCACCGCCATCTTCGTCACCGCCCGCTCGATCGACCGCGCATTCGGCGCCACGACCGGGACGCGGTCGTTCCAGTCCTTCCATCAGCGCAGCCGCGCGGCGCTCCTGCACCAGCTGGAGGCAGAACGCCCGGTCCCCTTCCGGGAGCGCGCCCGCATCCTCGTCGCAGCCGCCGCCGGCATCGCGGCGATCGCGCTCAGCATCACCACCTTCGGCTCACCCGCCCTCGAGAGCCTGCGCGACGGTCCCGGCAATGGTGCCAGCGTCACCGTCGCGAACCTCGCCCCGATCACCACGCAGGAACAACTCGCCCGCCTCGGCATGGCCGTCGAGGGCATCCGGTCGAGCGCACTCTCCGGGCAGTCGCTCTCCAGCGCCCAACTCCGTAACTTCACCGAGAACGCCGCCCAGGTGGCGAACGTCATCGAGCGCGAGCCTGACTCGGTCAGCCCGGACGTCGTCCGCTCCTACATCGAGCGTGCACAGGCCGCCCGCGAGGCGCTCAGCACCAGCCACGCCGAGCCGGGCGCCGAGGGCGCTGTCGCCGCCGCACAGCGCGCCGCCGAGGATGGCATCATCGTCGCGAGCCGTTACCTCGGCGAGGGCGTGCCGCCGGGCTCGGGCACCCCCGAACCCACGGCCACGGCCACGCCGACGGCCACAGCAACCGCCACACCGACCCCGACGGCCACACCCGAAGCCACGCCAGCCGACGGAACACCGACACCGGAGCCAACGGCTGGCGGCGAGACCCCCGGCGGCGATGACCCAGGCGGCGACGGCACGCCCCCGTCCACCGAGACCGACCCGGATCCAGCGGCCCCGTAGCCGCCCTCTCCCTCGCCGGTCGCACACGACCAGCAGCCCTCGCCCTCCGCGGTCCCTCCTGAGGCGGCGTGATCCCATGCCGCATCGGTGCGGCGTACATCTGTGCACGTGAGTCTGTGTGCCTACCACTCGGTACGCGAGACATCGCGCCTCGCTGAGTGCGTACGTGGCGGGGTGCTAGCGGGCACCGAAGACGACGACGATGGGGTCACGGTTGTTGAACCGATCGAAGCGATTTACCCAGGTCGGCGCGCCCGGCACGAACGACTCCCACTCCCCGGTCGTCGGGTGGATGCGCCAGACAGAGCGCACCGTGCGCATGTCGGCGATCAGGTGAATGAACCGCGCCGGATACCCGTCCGGCCCGTCGTAGACCACGAACGCCACGCCCGGGCCACCCGGGATCGCGCCGAGAAGCGCGGCGCTGCTGGCGCCAGCGGGTAACAGGGGCCCTACACCGAACAGGCTCCCGACGTGGACGCTCCGTGCGCCAGAGCCTCCCGGCGTGGACACGACACCCAGCGCACGCGTCTGCAGGAGCGTCGTCAGCCGCTGTGCGTCGGCGGCCGGAAACGCCTCGGCGAGCAGCGCGGCCGATGCCGCCACATGCGGCGCCGCTGCGGAGGTGCCGCCCGGCTCACCGTTGCCCCCCGTGGGCGCGAGGATGTTGGGTTTGAAACGCCAGTCCACCGTCGGGCCGCGCGAGGAGTACGGCGCCTCTACCCGCGTGGGACCCGCCGTGAGCGCGCCCACGGTGACCACGTCCGGGTGGTCCGCCGGCTCCGAAAGGGACGAGGTGAGTGTGTGGAAGGTGAGCGGCTGCCCTCGATCGGGCGTCCCCACGACCATCAGGTTGAGCTCGCGCGGTGCCTCGGCGTGGGCCTCGATGATCCGCACGCTGTAGGTGCCGGTCTGCGTCGCCAGCACCTGGAACGCCTCCACCGGGTCCTGCGTGCAGTTCTGCACGTTGCGGGACGCCCGCACCAGCGCGCCGCTGGGCCCGAACAACTCCAGGTCGTAGTCAGAGCAGGCGGCACCCCACTGGTCGTCCCACCGGAGCGAGACGGTGATCAGGTCGCCGGCCTGGAAGTGGTGGTCGTTCGCACGGCTCCCCTGGGCGAACTCGTGCACCGTGTCCCCGTCCGTGTCCCGGAACGGGCCGCCCCAGTGCTGCTGTGCCCAGTTCCCCGAGGCGACCACCCACAACTGGCCAGCCCCGACGCCGCGGCTCACGATCGCGTTGACGGGCCCGGTCCCATCGCCCGGCCCGTTGTGGATATACCCGAGCGAGAACGAGACGACGTCGATGCCCTCCGCGGCGAGGTAGTCCACCGCCGCCGACAGCTCGGTGACCGTCGAGAAGTTCACAAAGTAGAGGTGCGCTCCGGGCGCCACCGCATGCACGAGCTCCGCCGCGCGCCGTCCGTGCTCACTGCTCCCGGCGATCTGCCCATCGCTTCGGAACGAACGGACGGTGACCTCTCGCGGCAGCGAAGCGCCGAGGCGCTGCTGGTAGCCGCTGAACCCTGCGTCCACGATCGCGACGCGCGTCCCGTGGCCGGTGAACCCGGAGCGATGCCACTCCGTAGCGCCGATGAAGTCCGCAGCCGACTGCGTCTGCAACTCTACGAACACACCGGGCGTCTCCACCCGCGCCTGCTCGTGCGCGGCTTCGAGGGCTGCATGCGCCTCGGCGCTCACGAGCGCCTGCACGCGACCTCCGGAGACGAGTTCGACCGCTCCGCCGACGCTCGTCACCAGTTGCGCGACGCCATCAACGTCCCCGGTGGGCGACGTGAGCTCGACGCGCATGAGCGGCGGATCGGATAGCTGACCGGACGGAGCGAGGAGCGGAATCGCGACGGCAACAAGCAGCACGACCGCCAGGCTCAGGCGGCGGAAGGGGCGAGTCATCAAACTCCCGATAGCGAGGCGGAATGCGCAAGCCTCGCCGTCCCAGTGTATCCGCGGCAGCGAGACGGCGGTGTGAAGGACGTTAACGCTGGGCCCGCTCGGAACGTCTCAGGAGGCGCGAAAGGCGATGCGAGAGCGCCTCCTGGTCAGCGGCAGCTCCCACCGGGTCGAGTCGCCGTCGCATGCTCACACGGCGCATCGCCTCCTCCACCACCGCGATCGCACCGCCGTAGTCGCGCCGGTCATGCTCGAGGGCCTTGGCGATCTCCACCAGCGGCCTGATTCCGCTGTCCCGCGATGCCGCCACTTCCGCCCATCGCTCCACCGCGAGATCCCGGCGCCCGGAACGCCGATGGAGATCCGCCAGCCGCAACAACACGTCGTCGCGTTGCATACCCACCGGCAGGAACTCGATCGCGCGCTCCAGGAAGCGTTGCGCCGGCTCGCGCTCACCACGCGCCGCGTACAACCGTCCGAGGGCGACCGCGTCGAACGGCTGCGGCTCTCGCGCTCCCGCCTGGAGCGCCCCGAACCGCGCGAGGACGGCCGCGAGCGAGACCACGTCCAGCGCATTGTGCTCAACGATGGGCGCGAGCAGCCGCGCATCCTGCGTCCGGAGGTAGCGGAAGTAGTAGGCGGGCACCTCCGCACCGGCGACTTCGTGCGACGGACGCGTGAGACGCAGCACCTCGGTCTCCACTGTGCCCAGGCGGCACGACTCAAGTACGCCTCGCAGCCCCGTCCGCACCGGCGGCAGCAGGTCCACGTGGCGCAGCGCATCGAACCCCGCGCGCTGTCGGTGCATCGTGGCGCGCTCGTCCAGCATCGGCGCGTCGAACGTGCGGCCGTTGTACGTCACCAGCACGGCGTCACCGGACTGCACCTCGTAGTCATCGAGGAGAGCGCGCAGCACTGCCGCCTCCTCTGGCGGCGATGTCGCGAGGTACTGCCGCAGCACGAACGCCTGCTCGTCCCCCATACCCTCGAACCGGCCCACCGCGACGAGGAACGCGACCGCACCCGCCCCCCCGAGGCCCGTGGTCTCGATATCGAGGAATACGAACTCGCCGAGGCCCGCGTCCTCCGCGCCCTCGTTCGGCGCGAGCAGAGCAAGGGTGTCGCCACCGAGGTGCGCGATCTCGTGCAGCGGCTGCCAGCCAACCTCGTGCGCGAGGTCAAAGCGCTCCTCGATCACCCAGCACTCGCCCGCCGCCGTCTCGCGCCGCTGCACCAGCCGTCCCCCGCCTGCGATCGAGGTGGCCGCGAACGTCTCCTCGACGCTCCACGGCCGC
>JAQCJS010000138.1 GCA_027592975.1 Chloroflexota bacterium | reverse complement strand
GTCACCATTGAACGAACATCGGCATGACGACGTGCACGAAGCGGTCGTTGCCGACGGGGCGGAGGACGCCGGGGCTTGAGGGGGACGAGGTTTCGATGGCGACGCGGTCGGCGTCCATGACGCCCAGGACGTCTGTGAGGTAGCGGCCGTTGAAGGCGATCTTCGCTTCGGCGCCGTTCACCACGGCGTCGATCACACCCTCGTTGTCGCCGACTTCCTCGGCGCGGGCGGTGATGACCAGCCGGCCCGGCGCGCCGCCTTCGCCCGGCGTCGCGATGACGCGGACGATGCCCGAGCCGTCGCGCGCGAAGATCGAGGCGATGCGCGTCTCGCGCATGAACTCGTTCACAGCGACCTCGGTGCGGGTGGCGGACGAGGCGGGGATGAGCTGGTCGTAGTTCGGGAACGTGCCCTGGATCAGGTTCGCGATGAGCTTCGCGTGGCCGACGTCGAACTGGACCTGCGTCCCGGCCTGGTTGAACGTGATCGTCACGTCGTTCTCGCCGGCCTCGCCCAGGAGCCGGCCGAGTTCGTTCAGGGCGCGCGCGGGCACGATCGCCTGGCGCTCGATCTTCGATTCGATCTCCATCGTGTGGACGGAGAGGCGGAAGCCGTCCGCGGCGGCGAGGCGGAGCTTGCCGCCCGCGAAGCCGAAGTGGACGCCGGTGAGCACGGGGCGTGAGTCGTCCGTGGCGGCGGAGAACACGGTCTGCGCGATGCCGGCGCGGAGGCGCGCGGCGGGAATGGCGATCGAGTCGCCGCCGGCGACCACCGGGATCGGCGGGAAGTCGTCCGGGTCCATGCCGCCCACGGAGGCGGTGTTGCGCGCGCAGGCCAGGCTCACCTGGCGGGAGCGCTCCGCGAGCGTCATGGTGATTTCGTCGCGCGGCAGGGTGCTCACGAAGTCGGCGAGCAGCCGTGAGGGCATTGTGATCGCCCCGGGCTCGCCGACGGTCGCCTTGATGCGGTAGGTGATCGCGATCGTCTCGGCGTCCGTGGCCGACAGGACGATGCCGTCGTCGGCCGCTTCGAGGAGGACGTGCTGGGTGATCGGAAGCGTCGAGCGCGCGGGGATCGCACGCGAAACCGCGGCCAGGCCGCGGTTCAAGTCTTCCTGCTGGCAGGCCAGACGCATGATCATCCGATCACACAATTACACCGATATTTGACCGAGTATACGTGTGCGGACGCCGCGCGGCAATGGAGCGGCCGGACTACCCCTTCGCGGCGGCGAAGCCGGCGGCGGCCGCCTCGATCGTGCGGTCGACCACGGCCTCGTCGTGCGCCAGCGAGAGGAACCATGCCTCGAACTGGCTGGGTGGGAGGTGGACGCCGCGGTCGAGCATCGCCGCGTGGAAGCGTGAGAAGGCGGCGCGGTCGGCGCCGTCGGCCTCGGTCCAGTTGGAGGGCGCGCGGTCGAGGAAGAACGGGGTGAGCGTGGAGCCGGTGCGCGCGACGGTCAGCGTCAGGCCCACCGCCTTCGCGGCGTCTTCCAACCCGCGCTGCAGGCGCGCGCCGAGCGCCTCCAGGCGCTCGTAGGCGCCCTCGGTCTGGCGGATGGTGGCGAGCGTCGCCTGGCCGGCGGCCATTGCCAGCGGGTTCCCGGAGAGCGTGCCGGCCTGGTAGACCGGGCCGACGGGGGCCATCTGCGACATCAGCGCGCGGCTCCCGCCGTACGCGCCCACCGGCAGCCCGCCGCCGATGATCTTGCCGAGCGCCGTGAGATCCGGCGTGACGCCGAGCAGCGCCTGCGCCCCGCCGTACGAGGCGCGGAAGCCCGTGATCACCTCGTCGAAGAGCAGCAACGCGCCGACTTCGTCGCAGATCGCGCGCAGGCCGGCGAGGAAGCCGGGCGCGGGGGCGACGACGCCCATGTTGCCGGCGATCGGCTCCACGATGATCGCGGCGATGGCACCGGGATGTGTGGCGAACTGCGCGCGCACGGCGTCGAGGTCGTTGTACGGGGCCACCAGCGTCTGCGCGGCGTAGGCGGCGGGGACGCCGGGGGAGTCCGGCAGCGCGAGCGTGGCGACGCCCGAGCCGGCGGAGACCAGCAGCCCGTCCGAGTGGCCGTGGTAGCAGCCTTCGAACTTCAGGAGCAGGTCACGGCCGGTCGCAGCGCGCGCGAGGCGGATCGCGCTCATCGCCGCCTCCGTGCCGCTGGAGACGAAGCGCACCATCTCGATCGAGGGCACCGCCTCGATCACGCGCTCGGCGAGCTCCGCCTCCGCGACTGTGGGCGCGCCGAACGAGGTGCCGCGCGGGGTGGCCTCGCGGATCGCCTCGATCACCGCGGGATGCGCGTGGCCCAGCAGCAGCGGGCCGTAGGAGCAGACGTAGTCGATGTACTCGTTGCCGTCCACGTCGCGGATCAACGCGCCGCTTCCGGAGGCCACGACCACCGGCTCACCGCCCACCGCCTTGTAGGCGCGCACGGGGGAATCGACGCCGCCTGGCAGCACCTGCCGCGCGCGTTCCATGGCCGCCTTCGAACCGGCGCGGTTGGCAGTCGTGGTCATGAGCGTCCTCCACACAAGATCGGAACGAGTTCGGACAACTGGTCGATGACGAGGTCGGGCTGCTTCAGGCGATCGGGGAGCGGGCGCTCGTCGCGGCGCACCCACGCGCACTTCATGCCCACGTTCTGCGCACCGCCGATGTCGGAGTTGGCGGAGTCGCCCACGTAGAGCACCTCGTGCGGCTCGCAGGCGGCGCGAAGGCACAGCCCCTCGAAGATCGCGCGGTGCGGCTTGTACGCCCGCAGCGACTCCGACGTCTGGATGATAGAGAAGCGCAGGCGGGCACGGGAGAGCGCGGACTGCAGGAAGTCCTCGTCCGCGTTGGAGAGCAGTCCCAGGAGGTAGCCCTGCCCGGCGAGCGCCTCGACGGTGTCGTGGGCGTCCGGGTAGGGGTCGACGTGCGACAGCTCGTGGCGCAGGTAGTCGGCTGCGGCGGCGCCGTCCCCGGTGAGTCCGAAGTGATCGAACGCGACGCCGAACTGGCGACGCCAGATCTCGTGCGTGGAGTACCACTGGGGCAGCGGGCCGTTCAGCTCGTGGTCGCTGCCGGCGCCGCCGGTGTTGCGCGCGCGATCCGCGGCCCACACGGCGGCCTCGCCGTACGAGCCGACCCACTTCTCGAAGAACGCGTCCAGGTCGGTCTCGATGCCCTGCTCCGCGAGGATCACGGATACGGCGCGGTGGAAGTCGGGGTTCGCGAAGTTGAACAGCGTCCCGTACGCATCGAAGGCGACCGTCTTGATCGCCGATGCGTCGAACGCCGCGTTCGGTGAACCCTCCGCGGGCGCGTTGCTCACGCGCGATCCTCGCGGATCCAGCGGGCGGCGTCCTTCGCGTGGTACGTGATGATGATCGAGGCGCCCGCGCGCGCGATCGCCGTCAGGATCTCCAGGACGATGCGGCGCTCCTCGATCCAGTTGTTGCCCGCGGCTGCCTTCACCATCGCGTACTCGCCGGAGACGTTGTACGCGGCCAACGGCAGATCGGTGTGGTCGCGGACGTCGCGGATCACATCGAGGTAGGCGAGCGCGGGCTTCACCATGGTGATGTCCGCCCACTCCTCGGTGTCGGCGGCCACCTCGCGGCGTGCCTCGCGCGCGTTCGCGGGATCCATCTGGTAGCCGCGGCGGTCGCCGAACTGCGGCGTGGAGCCGGCGGCCTCCCGGAACGGGCCGTAAAAGCCGGAGGCGTACTTCGCGCTGTAGGCCATGATCGGCAGGCTCTCGAAGCCCGCCTCGTCCAGCGCCTCGCGGATCGCGCCGATGCGGCCGTCCATCATGTCCGAGGGCGCGATGACGTCCGCGCCCGCCTCGGCGCAGGTCACCGCCATGCGCGAGAGCAGGGCGAGCGAGGGGTCGTTGTCCACCTCGCCGGTGGGGGTGAGCAGGCCGCAGTGGCCGTGGTCGGTGTACTCGCAGAGGCAGACGTCCACGATCACCACGAGGTCGGGGTCGACGCGCTTCAACTCGCGCACCGCCTGCTGGACGATGCCGTCCGGCGCGTACGCCTCGGAACCCTCGGGGTCCTTGTCCGCCGGGAGGCCGAAGAGCAGGACGGCGCGCACGCCGACCTCGCGCAGCTCGCGCGCCTCGCGCTCCATCTGGTCGATCGACAGCTGGTACTGGCCGGGCATGGAGTCGATTGGCGTGCGGACGTTTGTCCCGTGCGTCACGAACATCGGGTAGATGAACTGCGCCGGGTCCAGGCGGGTCTCACGGACCAGCGACCGAAGCGTCTCCGTGCGGCGGGTGCGCCGCGTGCGGGTGAACTTCGCTGTGCGGGTGATCGCGACCATGACCGGCCTCCTAGCGTCCCTGCGGGCCTTCCGAGGTGGAGTGTACGTACGCCCGGAGCGCAGCGACCATCCCCTCGATCGTGTGATCCTCGGCGACCACGTGGGGCGGCAGCCCCAGTTCGCGCGCCGTCTCCGCGACGATCGGCCCGATGCACACGACCGTCGCGCGCTGGAGCGCGGACAGGTCGCCGCCGAGCAGCGTCGCCAGGTTCTTCACGGTGGAGGACGAGGTGAACGTCACCACGTC
>JAQCJS010000137.1 GCA_027592975.1 Chloroflexota bacterium | reverse complement strand
GCCGCGACACCCAGTGCCTCGGCGACCTCGGGCGCGCGCGCCCGGTCACGGAACAGGATCGCCGCAGCGCCTTCCGGCGAGGTGACGGAGTACATCGCGTTCTGCTGCATCAGGATGCGGTCGGCCACCGTCAGCGCCAGCGCGCCGCCCGAGCCGCCCTCGCCGATGACCACGGAGACGGCGGGCGTTGTGAGCGACGCCATGGTCGCGAGGCAGTCCGAGATCGACACCGCGAGGCCGGCGGACTCGTCCGCGATGCCGTCATGCGCGCCGGGGGTGTCCACGAAGGTGACCAGCGGCAGCCGCAGCCGCTCCGCGAGGAGCATCAGCCGCCGGGCCTTGCGGTAGACCGCGGGGGCGACGCGGCCGTCGTGGCGCGTGCCCTCCAGCGTCATGTCGCCGCGCTCCTGTCCGATCACGACGACGTTCGTGTCGCCGAGGCGCGCGAGGCCGCCGATCAGCGCCGGGTCGTCAATGCCGGTGCGGTCGCCGTGCAGCGGGAAGTAGTCGGAAGTGAGCCCTCGGATGTAGGCCAGCGCGCGCGGGCGCTCCGGGTGGCGGGCACGCTGCACCACCACCCACCCGCGCTCCAGGCCGCGCGGCTGCACCACGGGTGGCAGCAGATCGAGGTCGGCGGCAGGCGTGGGGCGCACCAGCGAGACGAGCGTGATCAGCGAGTCGCGGATCGACTCGCGCGCGCAGACCGCGTCCACGTGGCCCGCGGCCAGCAGATCCTCCGCGTACAGCGACTCGCGCTCCTCGTTCGCGTCGTGCACGGCGCGCACGCGCGGGCCCGCGAAGCCGATGAGTGCGCCGCCGGAGCAGGTGATCGCGACGAACGGCACCTTCGCCCCCGCGGCTCGCTCCATCGCGCCGGCGATCCGCTCGCCCACAGCGAAGCCCATCGATCCGCCGATGAACCGGAAGTCGCTGATCGCGGCAACCACCCGCATCCCGCCGATCGAGGCGATGCCCGTGACCACCGCCTCCTGCCCGCCGCTGGCGCGCCGTGCCTCCTCCAGTCGCTCGGGGTAGGTCTTCGCGTCCTCGAAGTGCAGCGGGTCGGGCGTGGGGACGCCGGTGAACGCCTCGTCGAACGATCCCTCGTCGAAGAGCAACTCGATCCACTCGCGAGCGGAGAGCGCGGGTGGCGGTTCGTTCGTGGCCGTCACGTTCGTCATACGCCCATTGTAGGCGCACCGCATGAGCGACCAGTTACGGAGTTGTACCGATTTGGCGCGATCCGATCAGGTCGTGATGCGCCGGGCGCTACTCCTCGTTCCTGGTGGCCGGGGCGGGAAGCAGGAAGTCCCGCATCAACTCCAGCGTCCGGTCGAACTGGTCGTGGTGCAGCCAGTGCGCCGCGTCCGGCAGCGTCTCCGTCCGCGCGTCCCGGAAGAACGAGGCGACCGGCTCGCCGTGGAACAGCCCCCGCCCAAGCGCGGACTCCGCGCCGATCAGGTGCAGCACCGGGCAGTCGATGCGCTCCCAGATGCCCATGATCTCACTGTGGCGGATCTCCGTCGCCGGGCGGTTGAGCGCCATCGGGTCGTACTTCCACACGTAGCCGCCGTCGATGGGACGGGCCGCCCACCGCGCCAGGTGCTCCGCCATGGGGCGGGTGAGGCGCTTGTTCGCCTCCATCACGCGCTCGATGCACTTCTCGAACGTGGGGTAGACGCGCGGCTCGCGTCGCTCGTTCCCACGCGCGCGATCCACCCACTTGTGCAGCCATTCGCCGTCGACCGTCTTCGCGGACGGCTCGTGCATCATCGCGCCCGCGCCCTCCACCGCCACGATGCGCTCGAAGCGGTCGGGGTACGCCCCGGCGGCGATCAGCGTGGCCGCGCCGCCCAGCGAGTGCGCCACCACCGTGGCACGCCCGCCGACGAGGTCGATCAGCGAGAGGATGTCCGGCATGAAGTCCAGCAGCCCGTAGGAGGAGCCCTTCGCCCACTCGGAGTCACCGTGGCCGCGCAGATCCGGCGCGATCACGCGGTAGTCATCCGCGAACGCCTCCGCATAGCGATCCCACGAGCGCGAATGGTCGCGAAAGCAGCGGCGGCTTCTCCGCGCTGCCCCACACCCAGTACGACAGCCGCAGCCGCTGCGACTGGTAGAAGTGCTGCCACGGCTCGGTCACGCTCGGACTCCCTTGGACGCTCCCCGGAAGGCGCGAGCGTACACGGCGCACGCCGTCCGCCCTATGAGCGTGCTGATGGCCGGCTAGCGCACGTCCGGCAGGATGCCGGCGACGCACTCCATCGCCTGCTGGAGCAGCGCCACGTCGCCGGACTGGAGTGCGACGACCGCGTGGTCGACGCCGGCGGCGCGGTACCCCTGCAGCAGCGTGCGCATGGCGTCCGCGTCGTCGGCCCAGATCGTCGTGGTATGCGCGGAGTCGCCGCCCGACTCACCCCGCACTCCCGCCTGGATCAGCACGTTCATCGACAGCGCCGAGGGGTCACGGCCTGCCCCGGCGGCTGTTGCACGCACCTCTGCGGCGAGCGCGGCGTACGTCTCGGGATTCATGCCGTTCGGCAGCCAGCCGTCGCCGTGCAGTGCCGCGCGCTTCCGCGCGCCCTCGGACGCGCCGCCGACCCAGATCGGGAGCGGGGACTGCACGGGCCCCGGGTAGAACCCGACGTCCTTGATATCGAAGCGCGCGCTCTTGAAGGTCGGCTGGCCCGTCCACAGCTCGCGCATCAGGCGGATCGCCTCGGTCGTGCGCGCGCCGCGCTCCTTCATCGGGACGCCGAGCGCCTCGAATTCCGGCGCGAGCGCGCCGACGCCGACCCCGGCGATCACGCGGCCGCCGGACATGTGATCCAGCGTCGCGAAGTACTTCGCCATCTCGATCGGGTCGTGGTACGGCAGCACGAGCACGCCCGTGCCGAGCGAGACCGTCGAGGTGGTCGCGGAGAGGTGGGAGAGCACGGCCAGCGGGTGGTAGTAGGGCTTCGTGCCCAGGCGCTCCGTGACGAAGCCGGCGTGGAACAGGTGGTCCATCACCCACACGGAGTCGAAGCCCAGGCGCTCCGCCAGCGGGCCCATGGCGAGCATCTCCCGCGCATCCTCGACACCCCACATATTTGGGACCGTCACGCCAACCTTCATCAGAACCCCCACTCCGCGCCCATGCGGCCTCGTCCATCACGACACGCATCGTACCGGGGGGGGCGGAGGATGCGCTTGCCCTCGCGCGCAGCCCTCTCTACCGTCCGAGCCATGAGTGAAGACGCCGCCCGCGACAGCCTGCCCGCCTACGTCCGTGGACTCCTGGAGCCCGCGGCCTACCCCACCCCACCGGCCGAGGTGCGACTGGTCCAGACGCACATCTCCTACGTCTTCCTTGCGGGCGACGTGGTCTACAAGACGAAGAAGCCGGTCGACTTCGGCTTCATCGAGCAGATGTCCGTGGAGACGCGCCACCGGTTCTGTGATGCGGAGGTGCGCCTGAACCGCCGCCTGGCGCCGGACGTCTACCTGGGCGTGGTGCCGGTGGTGCAGCACGCGGACGGCACGTTCGCCGTCGACCCCGCGGACGGCGCGGGTGAGGTGATCGAGTGGGCGGTGAAGATGCGCCGCCTGCCGGACGACGTCACGCTGGATCGCCTGATCGCCGAGCACCGGGAGCCCGCCGACATCCTCGAGCGCCTCGTGGCAGCGATCGTGCCGTTCCACGAGCAGGCCGAGGTGGTGGCGAACGACCCGGACTTCGCGGGGGCCGTCGCCGAGCGCGCGTGGTGGACGCGCGAGTACAGCGAGGCCGAGGGGTTCATCGGCTCCACGTGGACACCGGAGGACGCCGCCGCGACGAAGGCATTCGCCGACGCGACGATCGAGCGTGAGTCCGCGCTGTTCGACGAGCGACTGGCCGAGGGGCGCATCATCGACGGCCACGGCGACATGCAGGCGAAGCACGTCTACGTGCTGGGCCCGGAGCGGAAGGACCTGGTGGTCGTGGACTGCGTGGAGTTCACGGACTGGTTCCAGCTCCGCTACGCGGATGTGAACAACGACGTCGCCTTCCTCGCCATGGACCTGGAGGCGCGCGGCCGACCGGAGATAGGCGACGAGTTCGCCGGTCGGTACCTGGCCGCCACCGCGGACGAGACGCTGGCCGTGCTGCAGCCGTTACACCGCACCTTCCGCGCCTTTGTGCGTGGCAAGGTGGAGTCGATCGGCGCGCACGCGATGGAGATCCCGGCCGAGGTGCGCGCGGGCCTCGCCGCCTCCGCTGCGGCCTACTTCCGCCTGGCCGCGGACTACCGCACCCGCGTCGCCGCGCCGTCGCTGGTGGTGATGTGCGGCGCCTCCGGCACCGGCAAGTCACTGGTCGGCGCGACGCTGGCGACGAGGATCGGCGCGGCCTACGTCTCCTCCGACGCCGTCCGCAAGCAACTCGCGGGCATCGACATCCACGCGAGCGGTGCGGATGCGTTCCGTGAGGGCATGTACGCCCCGGAGATGACCACGCGCGTGTACGAGGAGATGGCGAAGCGCGCGGCGCACCACCTCGCACTGGGCCGCCCGGTGGTGCTAGATGCGACGCACGCGC
>JAQCJS010000136.1 GCA_027592975.1 Chloroflexota bacterium | reverse complement strand
TCGCGGCGATCTCGTCCGACACGCCCCAGAGCGAGAGCAGCCGGCCGCCCGCCTTCGCGTGATCCTCGCCGAAAATCGCCGCCTCCGCGCCCAGCACCATCGGCTCCCGCCGCGCCGAGTCCGAGAGCGACCCGTAGACCTCGGGCAGCGATGCCCCAAGGACCAGGCGCCCAACGTCATGCAGCAGCCCCGCGGAGAACGCGACCGGACGCAGCCGCGCCGTGGTCACGGAGGACTCGCAGATCACCGCCGTGGCGAGCGAGTGCGCCCAGAACGCGTCCTCGTCGATGCCGCACTCGTCCATGTTCTGGAACGCCTCGCCCACCACCGCCGCGGCGACCACGCGCTTCGTCGCCTGCAGCCCGATGCGGACGAGCGCGTCCCGCGTGTCCTCGATCCGGCGGCGCGAGGCAGATGCGGCGGAGTTCGCGGCGCGCAGCAGGACGAGCGTGAGCCCGGGGTCCGCGCGGATCAGGGTCGCGAGGTCGTCCATGCGGACGTCGTCGTCCTGCATCATGGACAGCGCGCCCGCTCGGGCGGCGGGAAGCATCGGGCCGCTGGGGATCGCCGCGCGCTTCACGTGCGCGGACACCGCTGCCTCCACCATGCCGCGCCCCCCTCTGCTGCGTGCACACGCCGGACGGGCGCACGAGGGCACCCCTGTCTGCATCATCGGCGTGTCCGGGCGCGGACTTGACCGGTCGCGCGCGGCGCGGAAGGCTGCGCCCCGGGAGGCGAGGTGCGCCATGCACATCCGGGAACGCATCGAGATCGCCGCACCGGCTGGAGCGCACGCCTGAAGCAGTCCGGCAACCAGCCCGGCGTGTAGACGGTGACCCGTCTGGAGTCGCCCGGGCATCTGTGAGTGGGGCACGCGCGCCCTCGGGCATCCATGTGACCGGCCCTGCACCTGCTGCGGCCGGCCGCCAGCGTTCCTGCTCGGCTGGATCGTGGCGCGCGTCTCGCGGAAGTTCCTGCCCATAGAAGCGGCGGCCCTCAAGCGGGAGTGCGAGCGCGCATAGCGCGCCGGGCCGCGTATCCTGCGCGGAGCACCACGTCCGCACACAGCCGCATCGCCCAGAAACAGCCGCATCGCACAGATGGAGTCACCCGTGACGGTTCTGCTCGCCTCGCGCGCATTCTTCCAGCGCTATGACGCCGAACTGGAGCGCATCAGCACCACCTCCGGCCCGCGCGGCCCGATCGAGCGCGTGGAGGTTCCGGAGGACGAGGTGGGGCGGCTCTCCCCGGAGGACATGGAGCGCATCACGGTCGCGTTCTCCTCCGGCGACCTGCAGGACCGCCCGGAGCTGGGACTCAGCCGTCGCCTGTACGGTGCGGCGCGGCGCGCCCCGAACCTGGAGTGGCTGCACGTCTCCAACGTGGGGACGGACGACCCAATCTACGCGGAGCTGATCGCGAAGGGCGCCGCCGTCTCCAACTCGCCCGGCTCGAACGCGGAGCCGATCGCCGTGACGACGCTGGGCGCCATGCTGTCGCTGGCGCGCAACCTGCCGGCCTACGCCGAGGCGCAGCGCGCGCACGAGTGGCGCAAGCTGCGACGCACGGAGTCGCCCGCGGACCTGCGCGGGCAGACCGTGACCATCGTCGGCCTCGGCACGATCGGCGGGTACCTCGCGGCGTTCCTGCGCCCGCTGGGCGTGCACATCATCGGCGTCCGGCGCAGGCCTGCCGGGGCCGAGGACGGCGTGGACGAGTGGGTGTCGCCTGACCGCCTGGCGGAGGTGCTTCCGCGCACGCAGTGGCTGATCCTCGCCACCCCGCTCACCTCGCAGACGCGCGGGCTGATCGATGCGCGCGCGCTGGCGCTGCTGCCGAGCGGCGCGCACGTGTTGAACGTGGGCCGCGGCCCGGTCATGGACGAGGACGCACTGGTGGAGGCGATCCGCTCCGGCCACATCGCGGGGGCCTACCTGGACGTGTTCGCACAGGAGCCGCTGCCGGCCGACTCGCCGCTCTGGGATCTGCCGAACGTGATCCTGACCCCGCACGACTCGTCCGTCTCGCTCGGCAACACGCCGCGCGCGGACGAGATCTTCCTGGAGGAACTGGAGCGCTGGCAGCGCGGCGAGCAGCCGCTCCGCGCGGTCGCCGTGGAGTAGGGAGCGGTGGAGTAGGCGCGGCGCTAGTTGAGGCGCAGGTCGCGCGGGTAGTTCGCGAACAGCGCGAGGCCCGCGTGGCGGCCCCGCTGGCGGCGCAGGACGTCCGCCCACATGGTCTCCGGGTGCGCGGAGAAGACATCGCCTGGGCTCGAGTCCACCACGAACCACGCCTCCTCCGCGATCTCCGCCTCCAGCTGACCCCTGCCCCACCCCGCGTAGCCCACGAACAGCCGAGATGCCTCGATCATCTCGTGGTTCGTCCGCAGATCCTCGTTCGGCGCGAAACGCAGGTCGATCAAGCCGATGTCCGGCGTGACGCGCGTCCACCAGCCGGCGTCCACCATCGCGCGGTCGCGTCCGAGGCCCATGACGATGTGACGCTGCACCGGGCCGCCAGCGAAGAAAACGGCGGGGTCAGCGGCGCGGCGGCTCCAGTCCGGCAGGTGCTGCGCGATCGGCTCGCCCAGCGGGCGGTTCAGCACCAGGCCGAACGCGCCCTCCTCGTTGTGCGAGCAGATGAACACCACCGACCGCGCGAAGTTGGCATCTTCGAGCAGGGGCGTGGCGACCACCAGCCGTCCGGCGAGGGACGCGATCATCGAGGCGCGGAATCCGCTAGAAGACGATGACCCCGCGGCCGTTCTCGCCGCGGTCGAGCGCCTCGAAGCCCTCGTTGATCTCCTCGAGCTTGTAGCGGCGCTGCACCAGGTCGTCGCAGTTCAACTCACCGCGCAGGTACAGCTCCACAATCGTGCCGAAGGTCTCGTACGGGCTCGCGCTGCCGTAGTAGGCACCCATGATCCGCTTCTGGCGCCGTACGAGGTCCACGAGGTCGATCGGCGCGCGGTCGCCCACGGGGGCAAGCCCCGCGATCACGGCGAGCCCGTTCTTCCCGAGCGCGTCCACCGCCTGCCGCGTGGTCTCGATGCTGCCAAAGGTGTCGAAGGCGAACTCCACGCCCCCGCCGGTCAGGTCGCGGATCTGCTCCACCGGGTCGCCTGCGGAGGCGTCTACGCGGTCCGTCGCCCCGAAGCGCGTGGCGAACTCCAGCTTCGACTCCGAGAGGTCGACGGCGATGATGCGGGAGGCGTTCATGATCTTCGCGGCCTGCACCGCGTTCAGCCCCACGCCGCCCACGCCGAAGATGGCCACGGTCATGCCGGGCTTCACGCCGGGCGCGTTCACCACGGAGCCGTAGCCGGTGGCGACGGAGCAGCCCATCAGCGCGGCAACCTCCATGGGCACCTCGTCCGGGATGGGGTAGCACGCCTGCGCCGGGGCGATCAGGCGGTCGGAGAAGACGCCGATCTTCGACATCTGGAAGACCTCGCCGCCGTTCGCGTCGCGCAGCCGCGTGGTGCCATCAAACTGACGCGCGCCGGTGATCGCGTTCACGTCGCAGAGCTGCGGGTTCCCGCTCCGGCACTGGCGGCAGTGCCCGCAGTTGGAGACGAAGGAGAGGATGCAGCGGTCACCCGGCTTGACGGAGGTCACCCCCGGGCCGACCGCCTCCACGGTGCCCGCACCCTCGTGCCCCAGCACGCAGGGGAGCGGCACGATCGCGGTGCCGTGGATGACGTGCGCGTCGCTCGCGCAGACGCCGGCGGCCCCCATCCGCACGGCCACCTCACCGGCGCGCGGCTCCTCCTGCGCCAACTCCTCGATGACAAGCGGGCTACGGGCAGAGCGGAGAACAGCGGCGTGCATCGTCGACATGGGACGGCTCCTTCGAGGCGAAACGGACGCGCGGCAGCGCCGGCGAGCGCCGGCGACCGCTGCGCATCGTACCGCCGTTTGCAACGCCGGATCAGGCCACGGCGAGGATGCCCTCGCATCTGACCGATGGCGGCCGCGATCCCCTCCTCCATGCCCCTCGCGATCATCCGATCCATCGCCTCCCGGGACGGGAACGTGCTCTCGATCAGCATGCGTGTCGAGCGGCCCGCGCCCGGCTCGATCGTCACCACGAACAAGCCCCTGTTCCCGCGGAGCGCGGCACCCTCAGATCACAGAACGTTGACGCACATTTAGGGAAAGATGCGGATTCTGGAGCCGCGCCACCCAAACGCCCCGACGAGGCCCCTCGTTCAAGAGTGCGAAGACCACCGCTCGACCACCGAGCCAGGGAGTGAACGAGTGACTGAACAGAACAAGGCCCTTCGGATCGGCATCATCACCGCGGCGGTGGTGGGTGCCGTGGCCATCCCGGCGACCGCCCTCGCGGCGAACTCGACCGGCATCGGCATGCACACCCGCGCCGAGACGAGTGCGGCACTGCATGCGCAGGTTCACGCCGGGCAGGACTTCGCCGGTCCGGCGCGCGGCCGCGGCGGGCAGTCTGGGGAGCACCTGACCGCCCTCGCGACCGCCCTGGGCACCACGCCCGAGGCGCTCAAGGAGGCGATGCAGGCCGCGCGCGAAGAGACGAAGCCGGACACGAAGCCCGCGGACG
>JAQCJS010000135.1 GCA_027592975.1 Chloroflexota bacterium | reverse complement strand
GCGCAGAGGCGCTCCCACGTTGCAGGCGCGGGTGCGCTGACACTCACGTAGCGGCCGTCGCTGGCGCGGTACGCCCGCGAGGGCACGATGTTGCCGACACCCGATCCCATGGGCACGGGATCCTCGCCCGAGACGTAGAACTCCTGCGCCCGCGGGCCGGACAGGGCCATCGCGGCCTGCATCTGCGAGGTTTGTACCCACTCGCCCTCGCCCGTAATCTCGCGCCGGTACAGCGCGCTGAGAATGCCTGCGGCGATGTACAGCGAGGTCGTGAAGTCGATGTGCGCGCCGCCCCCCTTGAGGCCCTGCATCGGGCCGCCCACCGGGCCGTTGATGGACGCGAATCCGGAGATCGCGCTGCCGAAGGGATCCGAGCTCGCCTGTTCGGCGAGCGGTCCTTCGTACCCGTACCCGCTGGAGGAGCAGTACACGATACGGGGGTTGATCTTGCGCACGCTGTCGTAGTCGATGCCGCGCCGGGCCATGAATCCAGGGCGACGGTTCTCGACGATGACGTCGGTCGTGCGAACCATCTCCAAGATGACCTCGTGCCCGAGCTCGCTCGCAGGGTCAAGGCTGATGATCCGCTTGTTCACGTTGCAAGCGAGGTAGGTGGTGGTGATGCCGTTTTTGTACGGCGGCGGCTGCCGCGAGATCCAGTCGCCACCGGGGGGCTCGATCTTGATGACATCCGCGCCCATTTCCGCGAGCAGCGACACCCCCCAAGGGCCGACGCCCCAATGCGTGAAGTCGAGGATCTTCAGCCCGGCGAGTGCTCCCGACATCACTACGCTCCGTTGGTACGCTCGTGGTAGCTCTCAGGAGCCATCCTAGGCCCAGGCGCGACTACATGTGTGATAATTTGCACAAGGCGTAGCACCCGGGGAGAAGAGCGAGGGCAGAGTGCGGATAGGCATCGTTTCCGACATCCACTGCAACGTGGAGGGCCTTCGCCTCGCCTTGAAGCGTATGGGGGATGTGGACGAATTACTCTGCGCGGGCGACCTCATGTATGGCTTCCGCTTCAGCAACGATGTGGTGGAAGAGTTGCGCGCGCGAGGTGCGCGCACCGTGCAAGGTAATCACGAGCGGACGATGCTAAGCGCCGCCGGCGACCGCGCGCGGAACCAGCAATTCGTGAAGTCCGAGAACGTGGACTACATCGCGGCGCTCCCGAGGGTTATCGAGACCGAAGTCTCCGGGAAGCGCCTGGTGATGGTGCACGGGAGCCCGTTCGAGCCATTCGACGAGTACCTCTATCCGAAGGCGCGCACCTTGCGCCGCTTCAAGGACCTTGATGCCGACTACGTGATCCTCGGCCACACGCACTACCCGATGGTCGAGCGCGTCGGCAACGTCCTCGTGATCAACCCGGGATCGGCCGGTGAGCCAGCGGATCTCTCGTACGCCGTGCTCGACACGGCCTCCGGAGAGGTCACGTTCGACGCGTTCGCGAGGCCGCCGACCTCGCCATAGCTGCGGGCAGAGGGTCAGCACTTCGGATAGGTTGCTGTCGCCCCGCGGGCGGAGCGTTCGTCCCGGGTTGGCTGGGCGCTGCTCCGGCGAAGCGCGGGGTCTGACAAGCCCGCCTAACTCCCCGGTCGTCTCCACTAGGCAGGTGCCCTCGGAAGGTGGGACGAAGACCGCTCGGGAACCCGGCGCTCGCCTCGGGTGTGGTCGACATGGGTTCCGCTGGACGGGCGCGGTAGAATTCCCCGAACTGACGCAGGCTCCGCGAGGTGCCCGGCATCCATCGCCTCTCGACAAGGAGACGCACGTGAGCGGACCACTGACCGGCATCCGCGTCCTAGATGTTACCCACTACGCCGTCGGCCCGTGGGCATGCGCCCTCCTCGGCGAGATGGGCGCGGAGGTCATCAAGATCGAGCCGCCGGACGGCGACTACCTTTCCCGGCAGCCTCCCCCGTGGAAGAATGGCATCACTGCGGTCTACATCGCCATGAACGTGAACAAGCGGATCGCGCAGTGGGATCTCCGCGACGAGCTGGTTCGCGAGGCGATGCACCAGCTGGTGCTGAAGTCCGACGTGATCATCGAAAACCACCGTCCCGGCTTCATGGAACGTCGAGGGCTCGCCTACGAGCAGGTGGCGGAGATCAATCCCGGCATCGTCTACTGCGCCTCATCCGGCTACGGATCGCGCGGCCCGTACAAGCAGATGGGCAGCACCGATCCCTATGGGCAGGCGATCTCCGGCTTCGCCTCCGTTTCCGGCCCAGTCGGCGGGCCGGGTGAGGGCCTGAAACAGGGCGGGCACATCGACTTGTCGACGTCGCAGTACATCGTCGCGGGCGTGCTCGCCGCGCTGTACCGGCGGAAGTTCACCGGCCGCGGGCAGTTCATCGACATGTCGCAGATGCAGGCCGCCGTCGCGTACTCCGGCACTCGCGCGCAGGAGTACTTCGCCACCGCCGAGGATCCGGTGCCCATGGGCTCAGGTGTCAGCACCGTGGTTCCTTCGCGCTCCTACCGTGCGGCGGACGGGAAGTACCTGAACATCACCGCGAACACGGAGGCGGAGTGGCAGGGCGTCTGCGCGACCCTCGGCTTGGCTGCTGAGGCAGCGGACGCGCGGATGCAGAGCAACGCCAGCCGCATCGCCCATCGCGACGCGGTGGACGCCGCGATCGAGGCAGTCGTTGCGACTCGGAACGCCTCGGAGTGGTTGCCTATGCTGCAGGCGCACCGCGTACCGAGCAGCCTCTACCTGACCTACAACAACATCCGCATCGACCCGCAGGTGCGCGAGCAGGGGATGCTCGACCAGTTCGACGGCCCGTGGGGCCGCGTCACCCTCGGCGGTGTACCGTGGCGCTTCAGCCGCACGCCCGGAGCAATCACCCCAACCCACGTCCCCGGCGAGGACTCCGAGGCGCTCTTGCAGGAGTATCTCCCCGAACGGACGAGCTAGCGCGCCGCTGAGCGGACAGGAAGCAACATGACCGGCCCCCTCGAAGGACTGCGCGTCATCGACCTCACGCAGGGCTACATCGGTTACTGCGGCATGATCTTCGCCGATCTCGGCGCCACCGTGACGAAAGTGGAACCGCCGGAGGGGGACTACCTGCGGCGTCACGGGCCGCCGTTTGTCGGCGACGTCGCCGCCGCGTTCCTCGGCGTGAACCGCACGAAGCAGAGCGTGCTGCTGGACTGGCGGAACCACCCCGCCGCCCGCGCGGCACTGGACCGACTCATCGATCAGGCAGACGTGTTGATCAGCGACCTGTACCCGGACGAGGCGACGGCGACGGGGCTCACCTGGGCCGCCCTGCGGCCGCGTCTTCCGCGCCTCGTACTCGTGCCGATCACGCCGTGGGGGAACACGGGACCGCTCGCCAATCAGCGCGCTTCCGAGCTCGACATCCAGGCGATGTCCGGTCAGTGGCGCTACGTCGGTGACCTGAACCAGGCGCCGATCCGCCATGGCCTGCCGCTCGGCTCGACCACCGCGGCGCTCTTCGCCTTCCAGGGCGCGATGGCGGCGCTCCTAGAGCGGGATACCAGCGGCCGAGGCCAGGAGGTCGAGGTCAGCCAGGTCGGATCGCAGATCACGATGCAGACGATCCAGTTCATCTCCGAGAGCGAGCCGGACGAGTGGATCGGCCACTGCCTCGCCGCGTTCCGCCCGCAGGCGCGCGGCTACGCCACCGCCGACCTTGGGATCCTCTGGGGGTTCATGGACAATGAACAGGCGCTGGAGACGTTCTGCGAGTGGCTCGGCCTCCCTGAGATCCTGCGGGATTCCGGGCCGCGCACGTTCCAGTGGCAGGCAGACCACAAGGCGGAGTTCGAGGCGGCTTTCCGGACGCACACCGCGGAGGATCTGGTGGCGAAGGTGCGCGAGCTCGGCGGGAACGCGGTGCCCTACAACACGTTCTCGATGGTCGCCGCAGACCCGCAGGCGCAGGCGTTGGGTCTGATCAGCGCCTTCGACTACCCGGGCGCGGGGAGCGTGGGCACGATCGGCGTGCCGTGGGAGTTCTCGGACACCCCGGCTGCACACGGGCGCCCGCCACTGCTCGGCGAGCACACTCGAGAAGCGCTGGCCGCCGCCGGCCTTTCACCACAGGAGATCGAAGGATCCGTCGCCGTGTAGCACGGGCCATGTGCACCGCCAGCCGTCGGAGCGGGTCGCCCGCGAAGTGAGAGAGGGCGGACTGGCGTGCCCCCCGCACCCCAGCGCGGTCTACGGAGGACTTCGCGATGGTCGACGCCGACGAGATCGCCGCGGTCACGGGCGAACTGCTCGATCCAATCGCGCGACGAGCTGCGAGAGCCACGCGCGGTCAAGCGACTCCCTTTGGCACAGCGGAGGTCGAGGCGATGAGCCGGGCTGCCTTATGGTCATCGGTCTTCGTCGTCCTGTCTCGCCCCGGTGTGATGACCTGCTACCGCAGGTGTCTCACATCAGCCTGACAGACAGGGCAAGTTCGCAGGACTCGTTGACCTGACCCCCTGAAACGGATCCACCGCGTGAGAATCGCGGTGCAGGAAGGGGTCGTGGGATGACAGCGAAGCGGAAGCGGTACGGGGCCGAGGAGATCATCGGCAAGCTGCGAG
>JAQCJS010000134.1 GCA_027592975.1 Chloroflexota bacterium | reverse complement strand
ACGGCGGTTGTTTCGCGGGCTGCGATCGGCCGCCGTTCGGGCGCATTGCCCGGACGGTGGGCCGCACGAAGCCCGCGGCCGGGTCACGGACGCGGACATTAGGGTGTTGATACCGGTGGGTCAGACCGACGATCGGAGGCGTGTGAGCGCTCGCGGGACCGGCGTCTTACAGTGTGTCCTCGCGTGGACGGTGTCCCCCGGCGTGAGAGAAGCGGCAGTATGGCTCGAGGCAACGCCGGACTGCGTGACGCCTTCGGGGCGCTCGCCTATCCCGACTACCGCCGCTTCGCGGCCTCCCTGCTGCTCACCTCGGTCGGGGCGCAGTTGCTCCAGACGGCGATCTTCTGGCAGATCTTCCTGCTCACCGGGAGCCCGCTCCAACTGGGGCTGACCGGCCTTGCGCGCGCGATTCCGCACATGGTGCTGTCGCTGGTGGGCGGCGTGATCGCTGACCGGTCGAACCGGGCGCGGATGATCCAGGCCGCCCAATGCGGGAACGCCATCCTGGTCGCGCTGCTCACGGCGCTCACGCTGAGCGGCGGCGTGCAGGTCTGGCACCTGTACGTGGTGACCTTCCTGAACAGCGCGTTCACCGCGTTGATGCAGCCGGCGCGGTCCGCGATGATCCCGATGCTGACCCCGCCGGAGAAGCTGGTCAACGGCATCGCACTCAACGCCACGATCCAGCAAGCCTCGCAGATCATCGGCCCCGCTCTTGCGGGGCTGGTGATCGCGAAGGTGAGTCTGCAGGCAACGTATGGCGCGAACGCCGTGATCTACGTGCTTGCAATCCTGGTGATCCTGGGGCTGACCACGCCGATGACCCCGCTGCGGACACGTGAGCATCCGTGGACTAGCTTCGTGGAGGGGCTGAAGTTCGTCCGCCAGAAGCCGGTCATCCTGTCGCTGCTGGCGTTGGACCTGGGCGCCACCGTCCTGGGCAGCTACCACGCCCTGCTCCCGATCTTCGCGGAGCGGCTGGGCGCTGGCGCGCTCGGCTACGGCTGGCTCAGCGCAGCACCCGGGATCGGCAGCATCATCGGCGCGGCATTCATTATGTCGCTTGGAAACATGCGCTACAAAGGCCTGTACACCCTCTTCGGCGTCCTCGGCTACTGCGTGGCGCTGGCGATGCTGGCGCTGGCACCCTGGTACTGGCTGGCGCTCATCGCCAGCGGACTCCTGGGCACGATGAACGCGGTGCAGATGGTGCCTCGGAACACCACGATCCTCACCTCGGCGCCGAATTCTTTGCGCGGCCGCGTAGAGGCGTTCCGCAGCATGCTCGCCGGCGGCGGGCCATCGCTCGGCTTCATGCTGAGTGGTGGTGCGGCGGCGGCGTTCGGTCCCGTGATCGCCGTTGTCGGCGGGGCCGTGGCGTGTGCCGCCCTGGTGGGCATCATTGGATTCACGCGCCATGAGTTGCGCGACCCTGGACTCGGCCAGATCCCCGTCGAGGATACCGTGCGCAGATAGCGCGGCGACAGATCTTCTCGTACGCCTATTCGACGCATTGTTCTACCTCTGCCGTCCCGTCTCCCACGTACGAATGCGGCACCGCGAGCACGTGCGCTGGCGTGGCCTGCGGATCACGCGTTGCGTCGATGAGGCATGTGTGTCCCGTGCATGCGTGATCGGGCTGACGGGCGCTTCGATCCGTGACCGCGGCTGAGTGCTGCGCATCGGTCTGCGCGCATCGATCACGCAGTGATGAAACGACACCCGTGTGTCACGCGCGCACTCCGCGCGCGACGAGGCGTGATCGCGATCACTCACCATGCGGTCGCGATCGAACGATGCTCTTCGTGATCGTCGGTGATCGCGTCAGTCGTTGCGATTGTGGCGCGCGGAGTAACGTCCGGGTGCGCTCAGGCGTTGTGATCGGTAGTCTCGATGCGTGGTTGAGGATGGCCGTATGACGACATGGTGTTTCCGATTGCTCGCGGTGCCGCTGCTGGTCGGTGTTCTTTCGATCGCGATGATGCGGCCCGAGGTTGCGAGCGCGCAGACGCCGCCCGCCAGCACGCAGAACTACGGGGCGATCGCGAAGACCGCGCTTCCCATGCTGCACCAGCAGAGGGGGCAGTGCTTCCCGTGGGTGCGTGCCGTGGTGCAGAGCGCGCTGGGCCGCGTGATGGGGAACGACTACCACCACGGTTACCTGCAGGCCGGCGGCATTGAGGTGCCGCTGGTGAACGCGCGCCACGGCGACATCATCCAGGTCACCAACCCCGCGAATACGGCATGGGACGCGGACTACCCCGGGCTGCACACGGCGATCGTGCTGGACAACCTGGGCAATGGGAAGTTCCGGGTGATCGACTCCAACAGCGAGTACGACGGCGTGGTCCGCGTGCGTGACAACTACAACCCGGCAGAGCTCTCCACGCGCCAACCGGGACTGGTCGTGCGCGTCTACCGCATCGAGGGTGCGCCGGGGGTGGTAACGCCCGTGGTGCCCCCGACTCCGACCTTCGCGACCACGGGCACGCTCCCTGCGCCCGGCGCGCGGGTGACGGTGGCGGCGGACGGCGACTGCCTGCGCGTCCGCTCCGCCCCCGGCCTCGGCGGGGGCGTGCTGGGCTGCATGCCGACCGGCCAGCAGGTCACGGTGACGCAGAGCGGTCCGTCCGCGGAGGGCTACCGCTGGGTGCAGATCAACAGCGGCGCGCTGTCAGGCTGGGCCGCAGCGGACTACCTGAGCGCGGGTGTCCTGCCGATCGTCTCTGGCGCCGGCTCGACGCCGATCGCCTCGACCCCGGTGCTGTCGTCGGCACCCGCGCCCGCCTCGGTGATCGAGGCACCGCCTCCTCCGATCGTGGTCGCGTCCCGGAAGGGGTTCGTGGTGCCGCCGGTCTACGGCCGGGAGAGCCAGCAGGCCTCCGCGGTCTTCTACGCCGGGAGCGTGGACGACCTGATTGCCGCCGCGACGGAGGCGAAGGCCTCCGGGGTCTGGGCGCAGGACCGCACCGGTGAGTTCCAACTGCTGATCGTCGGCGGGCCCACGTTCATGGTGGACGCCTTCCGCACGAAGGTCGTCGGGTTCTCCGGCCCCACCGCCCTCACGCTGATCGGCACCGTGTCGTAGCGGTCCGAGCGGGATGGCGCGGCCGGGACGCCTAGAAGTCGTTCTCGTCCTCACCCGGGGGCGGCGACGCGACGACTATCGCCTCCGCGACACCACGACCGTCGACCCGCGCAACGCGCAGGCTGATGCCCTCGAACGTCGCGACGTCGCCGACGCGCGGGGCACGCTGGAGCATTGCGAGGATTAGTCCGCTGACGGTCTCGACCTCGGCGTGCTCGACGGCTCGCTCCAGGCGCTCGCCGAGTTCGTCCAGTCGCACGGTTCCGGCGACGTGCAGCCGCCCGCCCTCATCCTCGAACATCTCGCTGCGCGATCCGGACTCGTCCACGCGGCCGAGGATCTCCGTGCTGACGTCGTCCGGGGTGATGATGCCCGCGGTGCCGCCGTGCTCGTCCAGGACGACGGCAAACTGCACCTGCTGATCGCGCATCCGCTTCACCACCGATTCCAGCGGCGTGGAGGACGGCACGAAGGGTGCGGGATGCACCATGCGCGCGCGCAGCGGCGTCTGCGCGATGACCAGCGCGGCCATGTCACGCACGTGCACCACGCCCAGGATGTCGTCCAGGTTCTCCCGGTAGACCGGGTATCGGGTGTGCGGGTTCGCGCGGAGTAGCGCGGCGATCTCCTCGTGCGTGGCGTCCAGGCGGACGCCGTCCACCTGGACGCGCGGCACCATGACGTCTTCTGCGGTGAGCGCGCCCAGGTCGAAGAGCTCCCGCAGCACGCGGCCGGAGCCGCGGTTGAGCATCCCGCCCTCCAGGCTCTCCTCCACCACGAACTCCAGCTCCTCCGCGGAGTAGTAGCGCTCCTGGCTGCCATGGGAGCGGTCGATGCCGATCAGCCGGAGCAGCTCGTTGCCGATGGCGTTGAGCGTCACGACCAGCGGGAAGAGGATGCGCCGGGTCAGCAGCATGGGCGGCGTGACGCGGAGCGCGGTTCCCTCCGCGTGCTGGAGTGCGAGCGACTTCGGCACCATCTCGCCGATGACGATGTGCAGGTAGGTGAGGACGCCGATCGCGAGGATCGAGGCGAGCGTGTGGGCGACCAGCCAGGTGGGCAGCCCGGACCAGCCGTGCAGTTGCTTCTCCAGCCACTCGGCGAGGGCGTGCTCGCCGTACATGCCCAGGCCCAGCGAGGCGAACGTGATTCCCAACTGCGCGGTGGCGATGTAGCGGTCCTGGTTGCGCGGCTCGCGCAGGATGTTCGCGACCGCAGCGGCGCCTCGATGCCCGGCGGCGGCGCGCCGCTCGATCGATGCGCGCGGCGCGCCGACGATCGCGAACTCTGCGGCGACGAAGAGGCCGTTCAGCAGCACGAGCGCGAGCACGATGCCAGCAGGGATGAGGCTATCCACGGTCGGCCTCGCTCACGGCCGCAAAGGACTGCGCGGGGGTGGCGAGCAGCGTGTGTACGGTCAGGTGCTCCACGCTCTCGACCTCCACTTCAACCCCGTCGATGACCGCACGGTCACCGGGCACGGCCAGGTGGCCCAGATGCTCGGAGACG
>JAQCJS010000133.1 GCA_027592975.1 Chloroflexota bacterium | reverse complement strand
AGCGGCTCGCGTCCGTGGTGCAGCAGGTGCGCGCCGTGTACGAGACGGACGAGCTGCGCGGCGTCCTGTCCGCCGCCGAACGTGTCACCGGCCGCGTCTACGACCCGGACGAGAGCCCCGAGGTCGCCCGCGGCCTGCGCGCGATCACGGAGCACTCTCGCGCGCTCGCCTTCCTCGCCACGGACGGCGTGCTGCCCAGCAACGAAGGGCGCGGCTACGTGCTGCGCCGCCTGCTCCGCCGCGCGGTCTACTTCGGCCACCGCCTCGGCGTGCGCGAGCCGTTCCTCGAACGGGTCGTGGACGCGGCGATCGACCATTCGATGTCCGCGCACCCGAGTCTCGGCGAGCAGCGCGACTTCATCCGCCGCATCGCCCGCATCGAGGAGTCGCGCTTCCAGGCGACGCTGGACCGCGGCCTGGCACTCCTCGACGAGGTGATGGATCGCGAGAGCGCCTCTAAGCGCATCCCCGGCCGCGACATGTTCACGCTGTACGACACGCATGGCCTGCCGCCGGAGCTGACGCTGGAGGTGGCGCAGGGCCTCGGATACGAGGTGGATCGCGCGGGCTTCGACCAGGAGATGGAGAAGCAGCGCGAGCGCTCCAAGGGCGACGAAACCTTCGGCGCGGCCCAGGATGACCGCGAGATGCGGTACGCGGCGATCGCCGCGCCGACGGAGTTCGTCGGCTACCTGGAGCCCGAGGCGCGCACGACCGTCACGCACCTGGTGCGGCACGTGGTCACGCACCTCACCGCGCACGACACCACCGTCACCGAACTGAACGAGGGCGATGAGGGCGAGATCGTGCTCGCGCAGACGCCGTTCTACCCGGAGGGCGGCGGGCAGGTCGGCGACCACGGCGAGATCGTGTCGGAGGACGGGCGCTTCGCGGTCACGGACACGCACCGCTACGGCGAGTCGATCGTGCACTTCGGCCGCGTCGTCGCGGGGACGATCACCGCCGGCGGCGCAGTGCACGCCGTGATCGATGGTGCACGGCGGCAGGACACCGCGCGCAACCACACCGGCACGCACCTGCTGCACGCGGCGTTGCGCAGCGTGCTGGGCACCCACGTCCGTCAGGCCGGCTCGTACGTCGGGCCGGACCGGCTGCGCTTCGACTATACGCACCCGGAGTCCCCGTCCGAGGAGCAACTCACCGATATCCAGCGCATCGTGAACGCGAAGATCCGCGCGGACATCCAGAGCGCGACGTTCGAACTGGACTACGACGAAGCGATCAGCCGCGGTGCGATCGCGTTCTTCGAGGATCGCTACACCTCGCGCGTGCGCATGGTGGAGTACTGCGACTCGCGCGGCCACGCGGCCGGCGCGCACACCATGGAGTGCTACAGCCGCGAGCTCTGCGGAGGGACGCATCTCCACTCCACCGGCCAGCTCGGCCTGTTGCTGATCGTCTCCGACAGCAGTATCGGCGCCGGCCTCCGCCGCATCGAGGCGCTCACGGGCGTCGAGGCGGAGCGCTTCGTGGAGGAGCGCTCCGGTATGGTGAACACCCTCGCGCGGCACTTCCGCACGCCGCCCGCGCAGGTGCTGGAACGCATCGCGACGCTCGAGGAGCAGTTGGCCACGGAGCGCAGGCGCCTGGAAGAGGCCGAGCGGCGTGCCCAGGTGGGCGCGGCCGACAACCTGGTCGACAGCGCCGAGGTGATCGGTGGGGTGAACGTGCTGGTGGCGCGGGTGCAGGCGGAGAGCGCGGACGCGCTCCGCCCCATGGTGGACCGCCTGCGCGACCGCCTCGGCTCCGCGTTCATCGCGCTTGCCGCGGACATCGAGGGGCGTCCGAGCTTCGTTGTGGCGGCGACGGACGATGTGGTGGCGCGCGGCCTCAGCGCGGCGGATGTCGTGAAGATCGCCGCCGGGATCGCCGGGGGCAGCGGCGGCGGACGGCCGCAGATCGCGCAGGCCGGCGGCAAGGACGCCTCCAAGATCGACCAGGCGCTCGCGGCGGCGTTGCAGGCGGCGAGGGACCGTCTGTCCTCCTAGTACCGCATCATGAAGCCGGTGCGCGGATGAGGTGGCTGGCCGTTGATGCCGGACTGGCGCGCGTCGGCCTCGCGATCTGCGACCCTGATGAACGCATCGCCGTGCCGCTGGAGGTCGTCCCCGCGGGCGTCGCCTTCCCCGCGATCCGCACGATCGTGTCCCGCGATGGCGTGCAGGGCGTGGTCGTTGGCCTCCCCCTCACCCCACGCGGTCGCGAGGAAACCTCCGCACAGATGGCCCGCAAGCTCGGCGAGCGCATCGAACGCGTCCTCGGATTACCGGTAGAGTACGAGGATGAACGATTCACCTCGGTCGAGGCGGAGCGCCTGGATACGCGACCGCGCGACCGCCGGCGATCCTCGGATGACCTCGCCGCGGTGCTGATCCTCGAGCAGTTCCTCGCTCGACGGCGCAGGGAAGCGCGCGACCAGCTCGCGGGCGGGCGGGCGCAGGATGCCGCACGCGTGAAAGACGGCGACTCGGCCGGTGGCGACGCGGATGGCTAGTCAGTCCCGGCTCACCATGGCTCTGGCCGTCTATTCGGCGCTCGTCGTCGTGGTGCTGATGGTGGCGCTGCGTGGCGTGCCCGGCGTGCTGGCCGCTGACGTCCGTACACGCGAGGCGCCGCGGAGCGCGGTCCCCGCGACGGGAACCATGTCCGTGGACCTGGCGCAGGGATCGAGCGCGGAGCAGATCGTCGCCCACCTCGAGCGGGCCGGGGTCGTCCATGACGGGGCCGCGCTACGCGCGCTGCTGGATCTCGCCGGGCTCACCTCGAAACTGCAGGCGGGGCGCTACCGCTTCACCGCAGACCTTCCTCCGGCCGAGATCGCCCGGATCCTCGCCGGCGGGCCCAACCGTCCGCAGGTGATCACACTGCGCGAGGGGCTTCGCAATGAGGAGGTGGGCGACATCCTCCAGGCCGAGGGCATCGTCAGCGAGGAGGACTGGAACCGGGCGCTCTCCGCTCCCCGGACGGCGTCCTTCCTCGAGAGCCGGCCGGAGGGGATGAGCCTGCTCGGCTACGTGCTGCCCGCCACCTACGCCTTCGACCACGAGAGCAACGCAACGAGCATGCTCGAGGCGATGTTGGAGGCCTTCGGCAAGCAGATCACGCCGGAGATCCTGGCGGCCGGACGCACTCGCGGCATGACGGTGCACCAGGTCGTCACGCTCGCCTCGATCGTGGAGCGCGAGGCCGCAAGCGCGGCAGAGCGTCCGCTCGTCGCGGCGGTATTCATCAACCGCCTGGTACAGAACATGCCGCTCCAGGCGGACCCCACGGTCCAGTTCGCCGTCTCGCGCCAGCCGGGGAGTGTGGAGAAGTTCGGCTACTGGAAGCGCGGCCTGACCTTGACCGACCTGGCGGTGGATTCGCCGTACAACACGTACCTGAACCGAGGTCTGCCGCCTGGCCCGATCGCCAACCCCGGCATCGACTCGATCAAGGCGGCGGTCAATCCGGCCGGGGTGAACTACCTCTACTTCGTCGCGGCGCCGGAGTGCGATGGGACGCACCTGTTCGCCACGACCCTGGATCAGCACAACGCCAACGTGGCGAAGTTCAACGCATCCCAGTGCTCGAAGGGCAACTGAGCATGACCCGCACCCTCTGCCTCCTGGGCCACCCCGTCGCGCACTCGATCTCGCCGCGCTTCCAGCAGGCCGCCCTCGACGCCCTGGGCATCGACGCGAGGTACGAAGCCTGGGATACGCGGCCGGAAGACCTTCCGGCCGCGATCGAGCGCATCCGATCCGGCGATGTCATCGGGTGCAATGTGACCGTGCCGCACAAGGTCGCCGCGATGCGGCTGGTCGACCGTCCGGACGCGATGGTGGAGCGCGTGGGCGCGCTGAACACGATCATCAACCGCGGTGGCCTGCTCCACGCCACCAACACGGACGTCGCCGGCATCACCGGGGCGCTCCGCGAGGCAGGCATCGAGGCCGGCGGCAAGGACGTGGTGCTCCTGGGCGCGGGCGGGGCAGCACGCGCGGTGGTGGTGGCCATGCGCACCGCGGGGGCGAAGCGGATCACGATCGCCAACCGCACCGAATCGAAGGCGCACGCGCTCGCGGAGGTAGGCGGGCCGGACCTCGACATGCGCTACGCACCGCTGGACGCGGGCAACCCGGTCTTCCGCCGCGCTGTGAGCGAGGCGCAGATCGTCATCCAGTCCACCTCCGTGGGCATGCTCCACGGGCCGGACGAGACGGGCACGCCCGTCCCCGGCGACCTGTTCTCGCCGGGCCAGGTGGCGTTCGACCTGGTCTACGTGCCGGAGGAGACGCCGTTCCTGCGCGAGGCGGCAGCCGCCGGGGCGACCACGGTGGGCGGACTGATGATGCTCATCCACCAGGGGGCGGAGGCGTTCCGGCTGTGGCTGGGACAGGAACCGCCGATCGAGTTGATGGTGAAGGCGGCCCGGCAGGCGCTGGCCGAACGCGGGTAACGGCAGCCCGTCCTGCCCCCTCGACGGGCGGGACGGCGCACCCGACACTGGGATGGCGATCCGCGGCGGGACGTGGGGCGTGAGGGAGCAACGGATGGGCCTGGGCCTCGGCATCGCGATCTGCCTGGCGGTCTTCGTGATCGTCGG
>JAQCJS010000132.1 GCA_027592975.1 Chloroflexota bacterium | reverse complement strand
CACCTCGACATCCCGGCGACAACGAACAACGAAACGGGGGGGCGCGTGAGCGCCGCCCCGTTTCAATGTGCGTCCGGAGCCGAGTGCTAGGCGCGCGTGCCCTGCGGCACGGCCGTGGACACGAACGTCCCGTTCGCGGTGAGCGCCTCGATCGCGGCCTCGTTCAGGCCGGCCTCGCGCGCGATCTCCGCCGTGTGCTGGCCCAGCAGCGGCGGCGCCGTGCGGAGCGCCGCGATCTCGTTGTCGAAGAGCCACGGGTAGTTCAGCACGCGGATGTCGCCCGCGACCGGGTGCGTGATCGTCTGCACCGCGCCCAGCGCCTCCGTCTGCGGGTGGGTGACCACCCCCGCGGCGTCCAGCATCCGGGCGAACATGCCGCCGACCTCGTCCTCCACCACGTGCGCGACCTTCTCCCACGGCCAGTCGCGGATCGTGTTGTTGACCTCCTCGCGGACGTCGTCGAGGTAGGCGAGGATCGCCTCGCGGCTGCCGAAGCGCGGATCCTCCAGCAGCTCGCCGCGGCCGATGCCCTTCAGGAAGGGCACCCAGCCGGTGTCGTAGTCGCGGAAGTTGCTGATGTAGACCGGGCCATCCGCCGTCTCGTAGCCGTGATCCGGCGCCGCGAGCAGCCCGGTGAAGGCGTTGGAGATGCGGTCGTTCGGGTGGCGCTCCGCGGTGAAGGACCACTGGTAGACGCCGACCTCGGAGCCCAGGAGCGAGACCTCCACGTGCTGGCCCAGGCCCGACTTCTCACGCCAGACCAGCGCCGCCAGGATGCCCTGCACGCCCGACATGCCGCCGGAGATGCTCGCCTGGTCGTAGCCGAAGCGCAGCGGCGGCTCACCGATCACGCCAAGGTGACGGTTCGCGCCGACAGCGGCCTGCACGTCCAACTCCGTCGCCGGCTGATCCGCCAGCGGGCCGCTCACGCCGTTGCCGCTGATCGAGCAGTAGATGAGGCGCGGGTTGTCCTTCGACAGCGTCGCGTAGTCCAGCCCGAGGCGCGCCATCACGCCGGGGCGGTAGCCCTCGACGACGATATCCGCGTTCGCGACCAGCTTCTTCGCCAGCGCCATGCCCTCCGGGGTCTTCAGATCGACCGCGGCGGCACGCTTGTTGCGGTTCAGCTGCAGGAACAGGGCACCTTCGCCACCCTGGAACGGCGGTACCTGGCGCAGCCAGTCGCCCAAGGGCGGCTCGACCTTGATCACGTCCGCGCCCAGGTCGCCCAGCTGCATCCCGGCGAGCGGGCCGCTGACGCCCTGCGAGAAGTCCACGACCTTCAGCCCAGAGAGCGCGAGGCCCTCCAGCGGCTTCACGGGCGTCGGGGCAGGCGGGACGAACGCCTTGATCTCCGCCATCACCTCGTCCTGGTGCTCGCCGAAGGCGGGGGCGGGCCGCTGCCAGCCGGTCTCGGTCTTGTCGAAGTGCCAGTGCGGCAGCGCGCTGACGAACTCGCTGGCCTCCATCTGCAGGACGTCGACCATGCGCTCCGCCTGCACCTGTGGGTTCGCGAGGAGGGAGTCGGCCAGCGTGGGGCCGCGCTGGAAGTCACCCACGGGCAGCTTCGCGCCGCGCAGCCGCTCCACCCACTCGGCGGAGGTGCTCGTCTTGAACGTCTCGGCGAGGCTCGGCACCAGCACGGCGCGGTGCTCGACACGGCTGGCGACGGTCGCGTACTTCGCGTCGGCGGCCAGGTCGGCACGGCCGATCGCGGCGCAGAGCTGCTGCCACATCCTGTCGTGGAGCGCGGTGACCGTGATCCAGCCATCGGACGTCTGGAACGCCTGGTCGGGGACGATGTTCGCGCGGGCGCTGCCCATGCGCGCCGGAACCGCGTTGGTCGCCAGGTACTCCGCGATGCGCGTGGTGCCGGCGATCAGCGTGGACTGGAATTGCGAGGTGAAGACGCGCATCCCTTGCCCGGTGCGGGCGCGAATGTAGAGCGCGATCAGCATCGCCTCCGTGTTCACCATCGCGCCGTTCCAGTCGAGCGAGGAGGTGCCGCGCGAGAACTCCGGCGGGCCGCCCTCGGGGCCCTGCAGGCTGGTGGTGCCGCCGTAGGCCTGCGTCACCCACTCCACGGAGGGCTTGCCGTCCAGCGGGCCGACCGGGCCGAACGCGCTGGACTGGAGGTAGATGAGCCGCGGGTTGACCTCGTGCAGCTTCTCCCAGCCGAGGCCGAGGCGCGTGAGGATCGCCGGCGAGCGGAAGTTCTCCAGCAGCACGTCGGCGGTCTTCGCCAGTTCGAGCGCCGTCTCGCGATCCTCGTCCTTCTTGAGGTCCAGGATGATGCCGCGCTTGCTGATGTTGTTGCCGTTGAAGGTGTGGCCAGCCCAGTCCGGGCCGCCCTTGCCGCGGCGGACCATGTCACCGGAGGGCGATTCGATCTTGATCACGTCCGCGCCCAGCCAGCCCAGGTACTCGGCCGAGATCGGGCCGACGGCCGCCATGCCGAAGTCCAGCACGCGAATCCCAGACAGTGGTGCGTTCATGATCAACCCTCCTCCACCCCGTGTCGCGCCATTATGCGACGCCGCGCGTCGCGATGGAACGCCCGCCGCGCGATCCGCTCCCGGGCGGCCGGAGTGGGAGTGGGAGTGGCGGCATCCTTTTCGTTCACGAGAGGAGTAGAGTACGGGGCAGGAGCGACCATCGCGGGGATCGGCCCCCGAGGCGCTCACTGTGCCCGGCCGCCCACGGTGCCGGTAGCGGAGGGTTCCTGTGATTGAGTCTTCGTTCGGGTTGGGCATTGAACTGCCACCCGGCCTGCGCCTGATCTCCTTTGACATCGATGGGACGCTCGAGGTCGGTGACCCGCCCGGCGAGATCCCGCTGGCGGCGGTTCACCGGGCGCACGAGTTGGGATTCGTGGTCGGCAGCTGCTCGGACCGCACGGTGTCCACACAGAAGATGATGTGGGAGCAGCACGGCGTGCCGATGCAGTTCACCGTCCTGAAGCAGCAGCTCCCGATCGTGAAGGAGCGCTTCCAAGCGGAGTACTACGTCCACATCGGCGACACGGACGTGGACGCTTGGATGGCGAAGGACGCGGGATTCGACTTCCTCCACGTGCTGGAGGATAGGCTGTGGGCCTTCCTGAAGGGCCACGATCTGCACCACCGCTAGCCGAAGGCGGCACGGTCGACGAACGAGACGGGGCGGCGCATGAGCGCCGCCCCGTCTGCGTGTCGGGATGCTGCGAGGCCCGCGAGGTGCCTCGACTAGTCGCGGCTGTACTCGCCGACGAGCCGGTTCATGCCCAGGAGCGTCGGCTCCACCTTCGCCAGCAGGCCGTTGATCGTCAGGCCGGCCTCCAGGTTCGGCTCGCTGCTCATCGCGAGGATCCAGAAGAAGTAGCGGTGCGTGCCGTGGCCGGGAGGAGGCATGGGGCCCATGTAGCCCGGCTGCCCGTTGCCGCGGATGCCCTGGGTGAAGCGCGGGTCGCCCTCCTCCAGGCTCGTGACGTCCGCCGGGATGTTGTAGAGCACCCAGTGCGTGTAGCCGTAGTCGCCGTCCGGCGTCACCAGCGGCGCGTCCGGGTCATGGCAGATCACGGCGAAGGAGCGCGTCCCCTCCGGCGCGTGGCTCCACGCGAGGGCGGGCGAGACGTCCGTGTCCTCGCCGGTGTGCTTCTTCGGGATGCGGCCGCCGGCCTCGAACGCCGAGCTGGTCAACTGCATCGTGGAGAGGGCGAATGCCATATGGCCTCACTTTCGCTAGGTTGTGTGCGGCCCTGATGATTCCGGGGCGAGCGAAGGCTGTCAACGCACGGCATGGGCCGAGGATGGGAGAACGACCGAATGACCACTGCGCCGATCCTTGACGGGCTGAAGGTCGTCGAACTCTCTGCCTTCGTCGCGGAACGAACCACGCGAGCCACCCTCGCCTCCCTGGGGGCCGAGGTGATCCGTATCGATCCGCCCGGCGGCGGGATCGACGCGAAGCGCTGGCCGCTGAAGGACGGGGAGAGCATCTACTGGGCCGGTCTGAACTCCGGCAAGAAGTCGCTCACCATCGACACCCGCTCCGAGGCGGGGCAGGAGCTCGCCACCTCGCTCATCGCGGAGGCGGGGATCGTGCTGACGAACCTGCGCGTCCACGGCTGGAACACGTACGAGCGCCTCTCAGCCCGCCGGCCCGACCTGATCATGGCCGTGCTCACCGGCAACCCGGACGGCACCACCGCCGTGGACTACACCGTCAACGCCGCCGTGGGCTTCCCCTTCGTCACCGGGCCCGAGGATCACGTGGGGCCGGTGAACCACGTCCTCCCGGCGTGGGACGCGCTGGCTGGCTACATGCTCACCACCGGGCTGATCGCCGCTGAACTGCGGCGCGTCCGCACGGGCGAGGGGCAGCTGATCAACCTCAGCCTGACCGATATCGCGCTGTCCATCGCGGGCAACCTCGGCTACATCGGCGAGGCGACGCTGCTTCCGGAACAGCCGAGGCGCCGCGTGGGGAACGACCTGTTCGGCACGTACTCGCGCGACTTCCGCACCAGCGACGGTCACTACGTGATCGCCGTGTCACTCACCGGACGCCAGTGGGCGAGCCTGATCGAAGCGACGGAGATCGCCGAGGGCGTGCGGCGCCTGGAGGCAGAGCGCGGCGTGGACCTGCG
>JAQCJS010000131.1 GCA_027592975.1 Chloroflexota bacterium | reverse complement strand
CAGCGGCGCGAGCACCTCGAACAGCTCCGCGGAGTCGTGGTTCCCCGCGATCGCGAGCACCTGCCGCTTGCCGCCGTCCGCGAGGCGGACGAGCGCGCCGATGCCGTCACCCAGCGCGTCCGTGGGCGGTGTGCTGCGATCCCACAGGTCGCCCGACACGATCACCAGGTCGACCGCGCGCTCCTCGGCGATGCCGAGCACCTCGTCCAGCGCCTCGCGGAACTCCGCGGCGCGGGGGTAGCGGCCAATGTGCTTGCCGAAGTGCCAGTCGGAGGTGTGCAGGATGCGCATGGGACGCTACACCAGCCCGCGGAACGGGTCAGGGGAGGCGTCCGGGCGCACCTCGTCCGCGCGGGTCGCCCAGGGGACGCGCGGGAAGTTGAGGACGATCGGCACGGGAACCGCGGGCTGCCCCAGCACCATCGTGCCGGGCTTCAGCAGGCGCGCGCGCGCCTTCGTGCTAGGCAGCATCCAGCCGAACTCGGCGCGTTCCGACTCCGCCGCGTCGAGGCGTCCCGTCACGCGGATCGAGGCGTTCTCTAGCACGTCCGGCGCCACGCGCGACGCGCTCTGCTGCGCGCCGATCATCAGCACGCCCAGCGAACGTCCGCGCTGCGCGATGTCGATCAGCATCTCCTTCAGCGGACTCTGACCCTCGCGCGGGGCGTACTTGTTCAGCTCGTCCAGCACGACGATGGACAGCGGCAGGCGCTGGCCCGTTTCCTCCTTGTCGCGGAAGGTCTCGCGCAGCAGCGCGCCGACGACGAAGCGCTGCGCGAGGTCGTGCAGGTTCTGGATCGCCACCACGCTCACCGTGGCCGCGCGGCGGTCGATGCGGTGGCTCTCCCCATCCCGCACGAGGCGTCCGAGCCGCGAGTCCTGCGCCGCGGCGTGCAACCGGCGCATGAACGCACTCACGGTGCCGCCCTGCACGCGCCCGCTCCACGCGAAGTCGGGCTCGCCGCCTTCCTCGGGCTCCAGGTGCGTGGCGATCTCCTCCGCCAGGTCGCGCAGCGTGCGGATCACGCGCTCGCTGGTACGCGAGTGCACGGCGCGCTGGCCACCCTCGCGGTCGTTCGGCTCCCGCAGCACCACCGCTCCCGGCGCGCCGAGGACATCGACGGCGAGTCGCTTCAGCTGCGAGCGCACGCGCTCCTCCACGAAGGGGATCTGGTTGCGCGCGTCCGTGGCGTCCGTGAACACGAACTGCAGCAGGTCCTCGTCGATGAACTCGCGCGGCGTCCAGTGGAACGCGGCGATGCCGTCCGAGCGGCCGCTGACGTCCGGCATCAGCACATCGCCCGCGTGCGCCCGCGGCGGCGCCCAGAAGGCGACCGTTGGCTGTCCGGGCGCGAGCGCCGAGGGCCGCGCTCCCGGTCCGCCGGCGTGAGGGGTCGCGAGGCCGAACGGGGTGGGCTCCACGCCGAGGCGTCGCCAGGTGGCGGCGTCGTGGTCGGAGAATTCCGTGCTCGGCTGATCCAGGTACAGGAGATCCTCGCCCTTCACGTTGAAGACGAGGACGCGCGTGTTCGCAGCGGAGGCACCGACGAGTTGCGGGTGCCCGGTGAACAGCCGCACGAAGAAGAACGCGAACGTCGTCTTGGTCGCCACGCCGGACACGCCAGCGATCGACATGTGACCGCCCTTCGTGCCGTCGAAGAAGTCGAGGTCCACGTACACCGGTTCACCGTCGCGCCCGCAGCCGATCGCCAGCGGCCGGCGCATCTCGTCCGCGTACAGTGCGCGGTCGCGCTCGATGCCGCGCGCGCGAAACACTTCCTCACCCGGGTCGGGGGCGATCCACACTTCCGGATCGACGCGCGTGACGGCGACCTGCGCCGTGCGTACCTTCGCCGCCGGCTGCAGGCCCCCGCCCGCGAGCGCTCCCGAGGAATAGTCGCCGGCGATGCGGTGCACGTCTGACTCGTACGAGGCGCCCTCGTACGTCGCCTCGCTCTCAACGACGACGCCGTAGGTGTTCAGCGTGCCGAGCCCCGGCACGTCCGTCCGCACGACGACCAGGTCGTCCACGGCCAGGTAGGCGTCCGCGTCCAGTACCACGCGGAACTCCTGCGACGAGGTGTGCCCGATGCCGACCACGCGCCCGACGCGCTCGCTAGTCTGCGGGTCGCCATCGATGCGCTCGTTCATGATCGTCATGACGCGACTCCCGTCGGTGCGCCGTGCACGGCGGAGCGGAGGGCGCGGCGCACCAGCCCCTCGTCCCCGAGCCAGCGGCGCAGTTCCTTCTCCAACGCCGCGATCGGCACGAGGTTCTGTGGCGCGCGGGAGTCCAGGTGCAGCGGCATCGCGGCCATGGGAAGCAGCGCGGCGGTGCGGTCGGCGAGCAGCCGCGCGCGGTCTATGCCGATCGCCTCGGGCGCCTCCACGCGCGCGATCCCCGACCATGAGTGGCCGTACGGCATGTCGGCGAGGCGGACGTACCAGGAGTAGCGGCGGAAGTGCTCGGCCATCGCGAAGATCGGCGTGCGCTCGCCCGCCTTCAGCATGCCGATCACCCTCGACTCCGGCGCGGACAGGTACGTGCGGCTGTGACTCTTGATGTAGCCGACGGCGTGCAGCGGCCCCACGTCGTCGATGCGCCCGTCCTTGATCACGAAGCAGTCGGGATCCGCAAGGCGCCCCGCCAGCGCCGTCTCCGCGTGGTTGCGCCGCCCGCCCAGCACCGCCGTGAACGAGGGGATGTCGCGCGCCTCGGTCGCCTCCACGCGGTAGTCCAGGCCGGGGACGGCGGGGAAGTCCGGCAGCATGGCGTCGCCGAAGATCGCGAGGCGGTGCACCGCGACATCCACGAAGGAGGAACGCCCCGCCTCGCGGTCCCACAGTGTTGCGCCCACGGCGTAGGCGGCGCAGATGCCGGGCTGCGGGCCGGTGTCGGGGTCGTCGAGAGTGAGGCGCGCCTCCAGGCGCTGCACGCCGTCCACGAAGGCGACACGGCGAACGCCATCATCGCGGCCGGGGAGGGGTTCCCACGCGCCACGCACCTCGACCGCAGTGTCGACGACCACTTCGCTGGGGAGCGTGTCCGGGTCGGACTCGAAGGGCGCGCCGTACTCGGGGGACCAGTCCTCCACGTACAGTCTCGCCATCTCGGGCGATTCTACGCGCTTGCGGGCTAGAACGCTCGTTCGGAATCCTCGTCATCACGGGCTGGTGATGACCGGCACGAGGTTTGGGCGTCAGGGCGTCCCGCGGGGGTTGATCGGGCGGCGCACAATCGCTCCGAGCGGCGGTTCGAGGGGGCCGGAGGCATCATGAGCAGCAGCAAGACGAACGCCGCCCGGCGGGGCCGCCCGCCCATGCCGCGGGCCAGCGATCCGGTCGCTGTAGCGCGCTCGCTCGCCCCTGTGCTGCGCGCCGCTGGCCCGACGATCGAGCGCGATCGGCGCGTCCCGCTGGATCTGGTCGACCGGATGCGGGACGCCGGCCTGTTCCACATGCTCATTCCGAAGGCGCTCGGCGGCGCGGAGGTCGACCCCGTCGTCGCTTCGCAGGCGATCGAGGAGATCGCGGCGGGGGACGCCTCCGCGGCCTGGGTGCTGATGCTCGCAATGCAGTCAAACGCCTTCTCCGGGTTTATGGAGGAGCGCTACGCGCTGGAGGTCTGGGGCAACGGCGGCATCATCTGCGGCACCGCGCGCCCCATCGGCCGTGCCGTGGCGACCTCGGATCCCGAGGAGGGGTACGTCGTCTCGGGGCGATGGCCGTTCGCGAGCGGCAGCAGCCACGCCGACTGGTTCATGGCGGAGTGTTTGGTCTACGACGGCGACCTGCCGAGGAACGACGCGGCCGGCGACCACCTGTCGCGCATGCTCTTCGTCCACCGCGACGACGTCACTGTCATCGACACATGGGACGCCACCGGCCTGCGCGGCACCGCGAGCAACGACTTCGAGGTGCACGGGGTCTTCGTGCCTCACGGGCGCGGACTGTCGATGATGGCGCTGCACCCGACGCAGAGGTGGGCGCTCTACGCCAACCCGCCCGTTGCGTTCGTGAATCACGGCGCGCACGCCCTCGGCATCGCGCGGGCGGCGCTGGGCGCGTCGGTCGAGTTGATCTCGGAGAAGCGCGGGTGGGGCAACGTCCCGCTGCGCGAGGTGCCGCGGATGCAGGGGATCGTCACGGAGGCGACCGCGGAGATCGAGGCCGCGCGCGCGTTCCTGTACGACGCATCACGCGAGCTCTGGGCCGCCGCTCTTGAGGCGGACGGCCAGGCGCCGGCGCTGCTCCGATCGCGCGCAGGCCTCGCGGCGAGCCACGCGATGACCGCCTCGCTGCGCACGGTCGACCTGCTGCACCGGTCGCTCGGAACCACCTCGAGCACGTCCTTCGACCATCTGGATCGCTGCTTCCGCGACCTGCACACGGCCGCCGCCCACGTCATGGTTGGCCCGCTCACGTACGAGGCCGCCGGTCGCGTGGAACTCGACATGGACGCCGACTTCCCGCTGTTCTAGCGGGCGGGGGCAGGGACGGCGGAACGGCTCTCACCCCAACCCTCCCCTCGAACGGCGAGAGGGAACCGGAACGGCGACCGCTCCGCAGGGTTCCGCGGGCGCCTGGTTCGTCCCGCAGGTGTCTGGCTCGCACCGCGGGACGGGCAGGCCCTCACCCCAACCCTCTCCCCGAACGGGGAGAG
>JAQCJS010000130.1 GCA_027592975.1 Chloroflexota bacterium | reverse complement strand
GGTCGGCGCGGCCTGTGGCGGGATCGTGCCGCCGGCGGCCTCAGCGAGCACGGCCTCGGCTGCCTCCGCAGCCGCGAGGCCGGCGTCGGTGAGGGCGACCATGCGCCGGATCATCGCGAGGTCATCGTCGTCGTAGAGGCGCCGGCCGGTCGTCGAGCGCCCCGGCTTCGGGATGCCGTACCGGCGCTCCCACGTCCGCAGGCGCCCCTCGGTCACACCTGTAGCGCGCCCGGCGGCGCGGACGGTGTACCTCACGAGGCCCCGCCCGCGGACGCGCTCACAAGCGTCGCGGCGGTCGCCGGGATCGCAAATCGCAACGCGGTGAGCAGCATGAGGCGACCGTTCATCGCCCCACGTTAGGATCTGTTCAGAACTGCGTCAATCGTCGAATGAAGTTCGTCAGTGTCCCGTTGCGAGACGGGTGCGACTACGTCCCGCTCCCCTCCTGCTCCTCCCCCGGCGCCTTCGGATGCGCGTACGGGTGCCGGGTCTCGACGACCGTGGCGGCGGTGTCGTACGGAGCTTCGCGCATCGCGTCCTCCCACCAGGCGAGGATGCGATCCTCGGTCTCGTAGTCGAACGCCTCCGGCTTCAGGTGGTTGCCAACGCCGTCGACCGGCGGGGGGTTCGCGAGCAGGTAGTCCACGACGACACGCATCCACTGCTCCGGCCCCACCACGTCCGCGTAGCCGAGTTCCAGTTTCGCCTTCTGGTTGCCGACGACCGAGTGGTCGCGCGGCCCACCGCCCTGCGGCACCGAGGAGAGCGTGCCCAGGAACGACCCGCGGCGCTCCGGAAAGAGGCTCCACGGCACGTCCACGAACTCGAACTCATACCCCACGAGGCGGGCGATCATCTCCGTCCACTCGCGGAACGTGTACTGGCGGTCGTCCGCAGCCGTGTAGACCTGACCGCCGGCCGCCTCGGGCTTGTCCAGGCAGAGGGCAATTGTGTGCGCGGCGTTCGGCGCTGCGCAGCGAGTCGAGAGGCCGAGGCCGCCCCCGGGCATGAGCCAGCGCTTCCGCCCATCCTGCGCGCGCTTGATGACGTGCCATTCCGGGTTGATCACGCTCGCCGGACCGTAGACGTATGGGTAGCGCACGACGGTGGCCGTGTACTCACGGTCGGCGTGCATCTGGAGGACCGTCTGCTCAGTCTCGATCATGCGCTGGATGAGCTTGTTCTCGGTCTCGTTGTAGCCGTCGGACTCCCAGTTCGGGACACCGGGCACGCGCCGCTGCACGGGCGTGCCGCCGACAGTGACCAGCTGCTGCGTCTTGCCGCGCAGCGCCTCCGCGATGAAGCGGATCCGTCCGTAGGTAGCGACGACCACGTCCCATGACCGGTCGCCGAGGTCGGTCGCGATCGTCTCCGCGAAGTGCGGCTCGCCGTGGATGTGCTCCAGGTCCGCGACGCCGGGCACCTCGTGCGCCCCCCGGTGGTAGATGGTGACCTCGTAGTCGCGTCGCTTGAGCTCCTCGACGATCGCGAGGCCGGTCGCGGCCGTCCCGCCCACTACCAGCGCCGTCTTGCCCATCTGCCCACCTCCGGCCTGTGCCGCGTCGCGGCGATCGTAGGACGGCGATAGTAGGGCCGCGATCGTGGAACCGGGTGAGGGCTGGCGATCGGACAGCCGGGGCCAGCACCATCCTCGCTCCCCCGTCGCGGCCCGCGCGCATCGGTCGGAGGCGGCGACTTGGCCCGCGTCGCGGGCAGAGGGGTAAGCACCCATCAAATGCGGGGTAGCCGAATCCTGAGAATGGAGGCAGGGTATGGTGGAAGCAGGCGGAATCGAGGCTCGTCATGACACCGACGAACGAACCGACCTCCCCCCGGGAACGCTATGAATCGGCCCGCGAGCACCTGAGCGAACTCCAGGAACGACTGAGTCCGGTCATCGGCAGCGACAAGCACCAGCACAACGTCCCCGTCACACCCGATGTCCTCGAGGACCTCGTTCGCCTTGAATCCGAGGCGGAGGCGGCGCTTGTCGACCTCATGGACTCCGCTGAGCGCACCGCGAAGCGCCAGCGGCGAGCGCGGCATCGCTAGGCGGCGAAAGGGCCCGCGGCCGTCCTGGTGAGGGGCGACCTTGCCCCGCTCGCCTCCGCTTGCCAGCCCCCCGCGTAACTACCGTGGGCTGATGACCAGGCGGGCGGCTGTTACGCATGCGAGGCTGCGGAAGGTGTAGGCTGGAAGCCTCACCGGTACACGCGCGGACGGCTCGGGCGCCCACGCCCTGAGATAGGAGCCGCGATCACCCCAACCATCTGTCAGAGATGTTTCGACGGGACCGTCGGCGACTGTCAGTGCACCCAAAGTGCGCGGACCTGGGAAGCGCCGTCCCGCGAGGTGAGCCGCAAGCCGCCCGTGACCCCCACGCGTAATGTCCCCACCGGCGGGGGCCGCACTGTATCCCGCCGGCCACTGGTCACCGGCGACGAAGGAGCCCGACATGGGTGACAAGAGTCCGAAGGACGCTGAGAAGCGCAAGAAGAAGGCCGCTGCCCAGAGGATCGCCAAGGCGACGCAGGCAGCGGCGCCCCGTCCCGACATCGTGGTGAAGCCCGCGAAGTCCGCCCGATAGGGCGCGCGAGGCCGGGCCGGCACGACGCGGCCTGAGAGGATCTGCCATGGACGATGACCGGCTGACGAAGCGCAGGGCGTACGAGGCGGCGCAGACGTTCCACCGCGCGTACCGCGAGCGGTTCTACCCACAGGTCACACTCGGCGGCCGGCCCGCGGAGCCAGTGACGGAGGAAGTCCTCGTCGAACTGGCTCGCCTCGAACAGGCGTCGGATGCGGCCCGTCGCGAATGGGAGGCCGCACGGCGTCCCCTGCCGTCCGCGGGCGACGTACAGGTGACCACCCACGTCGAGGTCGTAACCCCCGACGCCGCACCGGCAGACCGGGGCGCCTGAGGCCCGGTCCACGCCGGCCGCTGACCGTCCTCGCATCCGCCACCAGCCGAACCACAGAGAAGACCGCCGATGGCGGGCTTCTCTGTCCTCTGCGTGACCTGGAGCGGGAGATGGGGTTCGAACCCACGACATCCTGCTTGGAAGGCATTCTAGCCCGAGCGCTGTGCTCTAGAGGTGACGACCAGCATCGAAATCTGTCCAGTTATCCGTCCGTTGAATACCGCCCTCCCTGGATCCGCTGAGGGCCATCCGCTATGCGACCGAAGACAAAGGGCGGTGCCTCGATCTCGAAGCCTCCCCCGTCGGGACGTGATAGGGACAGTCCTGCCACGCGGGGGAGGGCGAATGTGGACACGAACCATCGGATTCAGGCGAGAGGGCTAGCGAGTCACCCTGTATCACAATCGTTTTGACAGGACGCATCCTATCCCTGATACTCCCGCCGGTCGGTGCGATCGCCCCGACGGTACCCCGATCGTAGCCACGCATGCCTGGGATGAATGACAGGGCGAACTACTGGACACGGTGAGGCCGAGGAGTGAGCCGGCGGACAGTACTCCGTGGAGCGCTGGTGGCCGGGACCGGCCTGAGCGCCGCGGCGCTGTTGGGCTGTGGGAGCGACGAGAGCGAGACGGCTCCGACGACAGCGCAGCCCGCACCGGCTGCACCGGCTGCACCGGCCAACGGCGTCGCCGCGCCGGCACCCGGGACCATCCCCGACGGCGTACTCATGCCGCGCGTAGCAGGCGCACCGACTTACGGCGGCACGTTCAACGATGGGGTGGCGTTCACGAATGCGGTGCACGACATGCACACGGCGGGCGCGGGGACCGTGTGGCACGTGCTGGGCGGGCGGGGAATGCGGCTGGGCGCCTTTAGTGGCGAACTAGAGGCGGAGATGGTCGAGGAGTGGGAGGTCGTCGACGACCAGGGCCTTGAGTTGTTGATGCACGTGCGGCCCGGCATGGCGCTGCATGATAAGGAACCGTGGAACGGCCGCGACTTCAACGCCGAGGACCTCGCGTTCAACCTGGAGCGGAACGTGGGCCTGTACGCGGAGGCGGAGGGCCTCCCGCTCACCTCATTCCAGCGCCGCTCGATGGTGGCGGGGCTTTCGACGGCTGAGGCGGTCGACGACCGCACGGTACGACTCTCGATGACGCAGCCCAACGGCGCCATCTTTAACGGGATGATCGACAGCCGGATGGTCCTGATGCCGAAGGGTGTCGTGGAAGTCGGCTTCGACGACCCGACGAAATTCGCGGGCGTCGGTCCCTTCACGATGTCCGAATTCCGTCCGGGTGAGCAGGAGACCTACGTTAAGCATCCGAACTTCTACCGGGGTCAACCCTACTTCGATAGTATCCGGAAGACCGTTATCGGTGACCGGGCATCCCAGGTAGCGGCGCTCATCGACCGGCAAACGGACCTCTTGTCGGGCGCCGTGGAGCGCGAACGCGACGCCCAGTTCTTCGAGTACCCCGGCGTCAACTGGTGGCACATCCGCTGGAATCACTTGAACGAAGTGCTGGCGGACCCCCGGGTGCGCCAGGCGTTCTGGCTCGCCACAGACCGCGGGGAGATCATGAGCGGTTTCTTCGGCGCCGGCTGGGGTCTCGCTGGTGTGGCGGTCACAGCCTTCCCGGAGTCATGGGACGCGGCAACACTAGAGACACTTCCCGGTTACAACCCGGCGACGAGGGACGCGGACAGGGCGGAGGCGGCGCGGCTGATGGAGGCGGC
>JAQCJS010000129.1 GCA_027592975.1 Chloroflexota bacterium | reverse complement strand
AGGAACCCCCGCTCCACCGTCGCCACCGTCACCGAGATCTACGACTACCTCCGCCTGCTGTTCGCCCGCGCCGGGGTGCCGCACTGCATCCACTGCGGCCAGGTGATCCGCCGCCAGACCGCGCAGCAGATCGTGGACAACATCCTGACCATGGATCCCGGACGCCGCGCGATGATCCTCGCGCCCGTCATCCGCCACAAGAAGGGCGAGCACACCAACGTCATGGACGCGATCCGTCGAGGCGGCTTCGTCCGCGCGAGGATCGACGGCAACGTGGTGAGCATGGACGAGCCGATCGCGCTCTCCCGCAACAAGTGGCACGACATCGATATCGTCGTCGACCGCATCGTCATCCCCCAGCCGGATGACGAGGATCGCGATGCCACCAGGCAGCGCGTGTCCGACTCCGTGGAGCAGGCGCTGAAGTTCGGCGAGGGCATCGCCGTCCTCGCGCTGTTCGGGACGGGCGCGCAGGACTCCACGGTCGTGGAGGAGCAGACGTACAGCGAGCACTTCGCCTGCTCGAACACCTCGCACCGGCCGTACAGCGTCGGCGAGATCGAGCCGCGCAACTTCTCGTTCAACACACCGCACGGCGCCTGCCCGGAGTGCACCGGCCTCGGCTTCAAGATGCAGCTCGACGAGGATCTCGTCGTCCCGAACAAGAAGCTCAGCATCGACGAGGGCGCGCTGGTGCCGTTCCAGCGCATGGCGACCAGCCTCGGCTGGTATCGCCGCCGCCTCGCCGCGCTCGGCGAGGCGCTCGGGTTCACCACCGCCCAGCCGATCGAGAAGCTCACCGCGAAGCAGGTCCACGCGCTGATGCACGGCACCGGCGACCTCGCGGTCGATGAGATCGAGTTCAAGAGCACCAGCGGACGCTCACGCAAGTACACGGTGACGTGGGAGGGCGTGATGTCCAACCTCGACCGCCGCTACCGCGAGACCGAGTCCGACTGGGTGCGCTCCGACATCGAGCGCTACATGGTGCCCGTGCCCTGCGACGTCTGCCGAGGTGCCCGCCTGAAGCCGGAGATGCTCGCTGTGACCGTCGGCTCCGAGGATGGCACCGATCGCTCGATCGTGGACGTGGCGCGCATGTCCGTCGCGGAGGCGCTCGCGTGGACCGAGGGCCTGCGCGATGAGTCGAGGACGCCGCTGTCGGCGCGCGACTTCGCGATCGCGCGGCAGATCCTGCAGGAGATCGGCGGCCGCCTGGTCTTCCTGCGCGATGTGGGCCTGGACTACCTGACGCTGGACCGCAGCGCGGGCACGCTGTCCGGCGGCGAGGGCCAGCGCATCCGCCTGGCCACGCAGATCGGCTCCGCGCTGATGGGCGTCCTCTACGTCTGCGACGAGCCGAGCATCGGCCTGCACCCCGTCGACAACGAGCGCCTGATCGCCACGCTGGCGAGGCTGCGCGACCTGGGCAACACCGTCCTCGTCGTCGAGCATGACGAGGCGATGATGCTCGCCGCCGATCACCTGATCGACATCGGCCCCGGCGCGGGCGAGCACGGCGGCAACGTGGTCGCCTTCGGCACCCCGGCCGAGGTGATGGCGAACGAGGCCTCCACCACCGGCGCCTACCTGAGCGGCCGCCGCGCGATCCCCATGCCCACCACGCGGCGCGCCGGCAACGGCAACGCGCTGGTGGTGAAGGGCGCGCGAGAGAACAACCTGAAGGACGTGGATGCCGCCTTCCCTCTGGGCACGTTCATCGCCGTGACCGGGGTGTCCGGCAGCGGCAAGTCGTCGCTGGTGAACCAGATCCTCGCGCGACAACTCGAGCACGACCTGAACGGCGCGCGCGAGCGCGGCGGCGAGCACGATGCGATCGAGGGCATCGAGCACCTCGACAAGGTGGTGGTGATCGACCAGTCGCCCATCGGCCGCACGCCGCGCTCCAACCCCGCGACGTACACCGGGCTGTTCACGCTGATCCGCGACCTGTTCGCGCAGATGCCGGAGAGCAAGGCCCGAGGCTACGGCCCCGGCCGCTTCTCCTTCAACGTGAAGGGCGGACGTTGCGAGGCGTGCAAGGGCGACGGCTACAACGTGATCGAGATGCAGTTCCTCCCGGACGTGACCGTCCCCTGCGAGGTCTGCAAGGGCGACCGCTACAACCGCGAAGCCCTCGAAATCCTGTTCCGCGGCAAGACCATCGCCGAGGTGCTGAACATGACGGTGCAGGAGGCGCTGGAGTTCTTCGACGCCTTCCCCGCGCCGCGCCGCAAGCTGGAGACGCTGGCGAACGTCGGCATCGGCTACATCCGCCTCGGCCAGCCCGCCACCACGCTCTCCGGCGGCGAGGCCCAGCGCATCAAGCTCGCCACCGAACTGTCGAAGCGCGCCACCGGACGCACCGCCTACATCCTGGACGAGCCGACCACCGGCCTCGCCTTCTCGGACGTGGAGGCGCTGCTGGAGGTGCTGCAGCGGCTGGTGGACGGCGGCAACACGGTGATCGTGATCGAGCACAACCTGGACGTCATCAAGTGCGCCGACCACCTGATCGACCTCGGCCCCGCCGGCGGCGCGAAGGGCGGACGCATCCTCGCCACCGGCACCCCCGAGGCGGTCGCCACCGTCGAGGAGTCCGCCACCGGCCGCTTCCTCGTGGACCTGCTCGCGAAGCACCCCCCCCCCGTCGCCGCCGCCCCGAAGCCGAAGCGCCCCGCGAAGGCGGCTGAGCCCGCCACCGCGCCGCCGCCCACCTCGAAGCCCCCGCGCGCATCGAGGTCAGCGAAGGCAAAGGTGGGGGCGAGGAGGTAGGCAGGTGACGACCAACATCAACCACATCGCTCGGACGGTGAGCCTGCTACCGCAGCAAATGCTCGAACCCCTCAAGGGACTGGTGGGCCGGACGCATCCGAACGCGCCGATCGCGCGCCAGATCCACCTGCTGTCACCCGCGCTCCAAAGCCATCTCCGTGGTGGACGCTTCTTGTCTCTGCAGGCGCTCAATATCTCGGCGGAAGCTGTGCACGTCCTGGGGCGGGTGTCGATGAGCGATCCTCCCCGTTACACAAACTGGACGATCTGTCGGAGCGTCCTCGAGGGGTGCGGGCTAGTGGCATGGCTCTGCGACCCCCGATTGGATGCCGCCACCCGGACGAGTCGCATCCTTGCAGTTGAACTGAAAGACAAGTCGGACTTCGGTCGATTCATGACGCTGTCGCCCAAGAGCGAACGGACTGAAGTGTGGGCACGATCGGATGGAGCGAATCGTCGAGATATTCAGCGGCTTGAGACCGCTCGGGCAGCGCTGGGAAGCCTCCCCAAAGCTGATCTGACCGCCTATGCGAAGGCCTTGGGAGCAGAGGAAGACTACTCGCGCATGTCCGCCGCCGCCCATGGCAGCAGCTGGGCAGTGGGATCGATCCGTGCGAACTGGCAACGATATCCCGCGTCCAGTGAGAAGGAGTGCATTTACCTTCTGTTGAGCGCCGGACTTTGGTTCATGTCTGCGGCTAAAGCCTTCGTCGAGCTCTACAGTTCCCCAGCGTTCGCTCAATCCGTCGTTCCCGATCTCATCGCACAGTACGGCCGTCTCGCCGAACTCGTGCCTGACCCCGACGAACCGAGCTAGGTCCGCTCTCGCGATACACTAGTCCCATGACCCTGCTCCAACTCCGCTCCGAGGACGCCAACGTCGTCTACCTCGCCACCGTGTACCACCTCGGGCGGCCGGGGTCGGAGCTCGACCCGGCGACGTTCCAGAAGCACGACCTGGGCCTGCAGTCCGTCCACGACGAACTGCTGCCGCGCCTCGGACAGGCCGTCGTGGAGATCGAGGTCTCCCCGTACCAGCTCACCCGCATCGCGGAGGCGCTCCTGGGCGTCACCAACGAGCTGAAGCAGTACGCCATCGCCGGGGGCCGCAGCGCCGTCCCACGCTTCGCGGAGACGCTGCACTGGCTCTACCCCGACACGAAGGACGACCCCGGCCTCGCCATGGACCTGGTCCAGCACCCCGTCATGCTGCGCAACCGCATGGCAGCCTCCATCGCGGACGCCCGCGCCGCCATGGAGGCTGCCGCGCAGCAGGCGGAGGCCACCCGGCAGGCGGAGCGGAAGTCGTGGTGGCAGCGCATCACCGGCGCGCTGGGCCGTCGCAAGCCGTAGGAGAGCGCACCCGCGCTACACCTCGATCGCAGTCGAGGCTAACAAGGCACGATAGCGGCGGCGACAATCTGTTGAGGCGCTTGTGCCAAAGCGAGACGCCCCCCTATATTCGGCCCAGCCGAGTTCGCCGCAAGCACGCGGCGTGAGTGGGATTCCTGAAGGGAACACGGGATGACCTACATCATCACGACGCCGTGCATCGACACGACGGACCAGTCCTGCGTCGGCGTTTGCCCGGTGGACTGCATCCACTTCGAAGAGGGCAAGGACCGCATGCTCTACATCGACCCCGATGAGTGCATCGACTGCGGCGCCTGCGAGCCGGCCTGCCCGGTCTCCGCGATCTTCGCCGAAGACGACGTCCCGGACGACCAGGAGGCCTTCAAGGAGATCAACGCCCTGTGGTTCTCGGACAAGGACGCCGCGCGCGCCAAGGTTCCGAGCTAGCCACCGCCGCTCCTCGCACCTCGCGAGCACGAGCACGAGCACGGGCCGCCCCCCGGGGCGGCCCTGCTGCTTCTCCGCGCGCGGCGGGAGCGGCCCTCACCCCCCG
>JAQCJS010000128.1 GCA_027592975.1 Chloroflexota bacterium | reverse complement strand
CCCCGCCTCCCTGGTTGCCCTGCCGGGCTGTCCTCGCCTGGCGTCCTAGACGTTCATCCGGCGCAGCCGCGCGACGCGCTCCGCGGTGGGCGGGTGCGTGGCGAAGAGGCTGCTCCCGCGCAGGCCCGCGAACGGGTTGACGATGTACATGTGCGCGGTGGACTCCGGCACGTCCATGGTCACGCGGCGCGATCCCATCTCCAACTTCTGCAGCGCGGAGGCCAGTGCCTCCGGGTCACGGACGATGTTTGCGCCGTCATGATCCGCCTGGAACTCCCGTGAGCGGCTCACCGCGAGCTGGATCAGCGTCGCCGCGATCGGGGCCACGATGACGGCGATCAGGCCGGCCGCGCCATTGCGCCGGTCGCCGCCGAACCACATCCCCATCCACGCCAGCATCGAGATCGCCGAGGCGATCGTCGCGACGACGGACGAGGTCAGGATGTCGCGGTTCTTCACGTGCGCCATCTCGTGCCCCAGCACGCCGCGCAGCTCTCGGTCCGTGAGCAGCTGGCGGATGCCGGTGGTCACGGCGACGGCGGCGTGCTTCGGGTCGCGGCCGGTGGCGAATGCGTTGGGCTGCGCCTCGTCCATGACGTAGACGCGCGGCATCGGCATGCCGGCGATCTGAGCGATCTCCGCGATCATGTCGAAGAGCGCCGGATCCTGCTCGCGCTTGATCTCCTTCGCGTGCGCCGTGCGCAGGACGATGTCCGCGGAGAACCAGTACGAGCCGAAGTTCATCACGCCGGCGAAGACCAGCGCCATGAGCGCCCCGCTGGAACCACCCAGCGATCCGCCGATGGCGATGAGCAGTCCGCTCATCGTGGCCAGCAGAACCACGGTCTTGATGTTGTTCATGTCACCCTGCCCCTCAGCCCGCATGGGAACCTGCCGCGCGGGACCAGTGATCACATGGTATCGAGACGGCGTCGGAACGTGTGATAGGACTGCTAACCCGGCGTGGCCGCGGGGCGCCAGGCTCGGCTCAGACAGGGCTGATCGCGGTCGGTGGGTGGTGCGACCGATGGCGCGCGTGACCGGGGTGCGCGATTTGACCGCCCCCGGCCCATTGCAATCTCGCGGGGCCGGCACGGCAGGAGCGGGTTCGGGCTACAGGCCGAGCTGCTGCGCCACCAGCTCGCGGTGGTAGTCCGCGTCGCCGAAGGCCAGCTCGCCGCGCTTCTGGCGGCGGAAGAAGAGCTGGATCTTGTAGTCGCGCGTGTAGCCGATGCCGCCGTGGATCTGCTGTCCGTGGGCGACCACGCGCCGCGATGCCTCGGACACCCACGCCTTCGCCATGTGCACGGCGATCGCGGCCTCCGCGGCGGGCTGGTCCGAGGCCAGCGCCCAGGCGGCCTTGTAGGTGATGAAGCGGCAGCCATCCACGTCCGTCACCATGTCGGCGCACTTGTGCTGGATCGCCTGGAACGAGCCGATCGGCCGCCCGAACTGCACCCGCTCCTTCGCGTAGTCCACGGTGATCTCGAAGTCCATCTGGGACAGGCCCACCAGGTAGGCGCACTCCGCCACCGTGTAGCGCTGAATGACCGGGCGCAGCACGTCCCAGCCCGCGCCCTCCGCGCCCAGCAGCTCGCCCTTCGCGCCGTCCAGCACCACCTCGCACTGCTTGTCGCGCGCGATCGTGGTCAGCGGCGTGACGCGCACGCCCGTCTGCCGCGTCGGCACGATGGCGAGCGTGACGCCCGCTGCGGAGCGCCCGGCGACGACCATGAAGTCCGCCACGTGCGCGTCCGCGATGAAGAGCTTGGTGCCGGTGAGGGTGACCTCCGCCCCGGCGACCTCCGCCCGCGTCTGGATGCCGGACTCGTCGAAGCGAGCCGTCGGCTCGGTCAGTGCGAGCGTGAAGATCGACTCACCCGAGGCGATCTTCGGGAGGTGCTGCTGCTTCTGCGCCTCAGTCCCGGCGAGCAGGATCGGAAGGGCGCCGCCCAGCACCGTGGGCATGAACGGCCCCGGCACCAGCGCGCGGCCCATCTCCTCCAGCAGGATCGCCAGATCCGTGAAGTCGAACCCCGCGCCGCCGTAGGCCTCCGGGATCAGCAGGCCCTGCCAGCCCTGCTCCGCCATCTGCTGCCACAGCGCCGGCGAGTAGCCCCGCTCGTCCTCTTCCATCTCGCGGACGTGGGACTCCGGGCACTCGTTCTCCAGGAACTCGCGTGCAGCGTTCTTCAGCAGCTCCTGCGTCTCGGTCAGTCCCAGGTCCACGGTCGAGTCCTATCGGTGAGCGGGCGAGATGACGGGAGGTGGCGCGCTAGCCGCGAGGCGAACCGCCGGTGCTAGCCACGAGGCAAGCCGAGTCCGCGGGTCGCGATGACGTTGCGCTGGATCTCGTTGGAGCCGGAGAAGATGGTGTGCGGCACGGAGACCACGTAGTCCTGCACGTGCGACGCATGCATCGGGGCGTGCTCGCTCTTCGGGTCCCAGACCTGGCCGTACAGGCCCCACGCCTTCGTCCCGGTGCGCGCCACGCGCTGGTGCAGCTCGGAGCCGTACATCTTGTTCACGGACGCCTCGTAGTTCGGGACGATGCCGCGGCTGTTCATGCTGACGATGCGCAGGGCGAAGTTGTAGAGCACCTCCGCCTCGATCACGCGGTCGGCGAACTCCAGCCGGATCGCCCCCAGATCCGGGCGGACGAACTGCTGCGAATCGCCCTTCATCTCATCCAGCTGCTCGTACAGCCCGCGCCGGTACTGGATCGCCAGGCCGACGCCGGAGCGCTCGAAGTCGAGCAGCGTCATGCCCACGTACCAGCCGCGGTTCTCCTCGCCGATCATGTTCTTCGCCGGGACGCGCACGTCCTCGAAGAACGTCTCGTTGAACGGGTGCTTGCCCGCCATGTCGATGATCGGGCGGAGGGAGAGGCCCGGCGTCTTCAGGTCGATCATCATGAAGGAGATGCCGCGGTGCTTCGGCGCGTCCGGGTCCGTGCGGACCAGCGCGAACAGCCAGTCCGCGAAGTGCGCGCCGCTGGTCCAGATCTTCTGGCCGTTGATCACCCACTCGTCGCCGTCGCGCACCGCGCGCGTCTGGAGCGAGGCGAGGTCCGAGCCGGATCCCGGCTCGGAGTAGCCCTGCGCCCATGCCACCTCGCCGGACAGGATGCGCGGCAGGTGCTCCTGCCGCTGCTCCTCCGTGCCGTGGACGATCAGCGTGGGGCCCAGCATGGAGACGCCCATGCCGCCGACGGCCGGGGCGTCCGCCTGAGCCATCTCCGCGTTGAAGATGAACTGCTCCATGTAGGAGAGACCGGCGCCGCCGTACTGCTTCGGCCAGGCGGGGGCGATCCAGCCGTGCTCCGCCAGCGCGTCGGCCCAGGCCTTCGCCGCGTCGCGCGCCTCCGGGTCGTCCGACTTGCGGTCGGCCTGCCAGCCCGCGGTCTCCTCGACGCTGTCCGCGCCCTCGGACGAGCGATAGTACTCGGGCAATTGCTCGCGGATGAATTCCCGCACTTGCGTGCGGAACGCGGCCTGCTCTGCGGTGTCGCCCCAGTCCATTGCATCCTCCGAGGTGCCGCGCCGGGCGGCATGCGTCACGATCCGGGTCGCATGTGACCCTACCCAGAACTATCGAGCGAACGCGGGCGCGGGTCAACGGACGCCGTGATTCGGCCGGGAGATCTTGACCCGTTAACGCCCCCGGGGAAATGATGTGCTCGATCACATGCGGGTGCGTGTGACGGATTTGTTATGGTAGGTTCCCCATGGTGTGGCGCTCCCTGTTCAACGCCGCCGAACCGGAGAAGGAGGACGCCATGCGCTTTGGCAGCCGTCGGGATGACGATGGTCGTGCCAGTGAGGTCGTACCGGCCTCACGTTCAGCGGTGGAGGTCGCTCCGCAGCCGGTCATCCCCTCCAAGCGACTCCACAGCGCGTCGCCGAGCACTTCCACACGCAGGCCGAGCTGCTGACCACGATGCGCCAGGAGTTCGAGGCCGAGATAGAGCCGCTCCACGAGCTGCTCGTCCACCAGGCCGGCACCATGCAGCGCATGCTCACGAACCTCGAAGAGCGCCTGCGCCCCCTGAACGAGTACGCCGACGGCGAAGAGGCCAACCTCGACGCCCTTGAGCACCGCATGAACGAGTCGGGCTCGGACCACGTCGCCCGCTCCTTCGCGGAGTACCTGGCGGATCAGCGCACCCGCATCGCCGGGACGCGCCAGCAGATCGACCAGCAGCGGATGCCCTTCCTCCAGTACGGGGAGGAGCAGCGCGACACCGTGGAGGTGGCGCTCTCCCGGTTCGATGCGGACATGGACGCGCTCGAGACCAACCTGTCGGAGCAGCGCAAGGTCATGCTCCGCATGCTGGACTCCATGCGCTCTGACACCTTCTCCGCTGTGAAGGAGTTCCTGATGTCGCGCCAGGAGGCGCTGGCCGCCCTCGCCTCCTCCGGCTCCACCGACCCTTCGGAGATCGGCCGTTCCGTCCAGCAGCTCCGCCGCGCGCTGGAGCCCATGGCGGACTCGCCGCAGGTACGCCCGGTGCTGGAGCGCGTGGACCAGGCGGATCGCCGCCTCGTCTCCGCCGCCCCGGCCGCCGCGCGTCCGCGGATGGTGCCGCCGCTTCAGACCTCGCCGGTGCGCGACCTGAGCCCGGACGAGTCGGACGAGGCGACCGCCTAGGCGTATCGTCCGCGGGCGAGCCGCAGACCCACGCATCGAGCCCCC
>JAQCJS010000127.1 GCA_027592975.1 Chloroflexota bacterium | reverse complement strand
CCACGTGGTCGACCTCGGCCACCAGCGCGACCTGGAGCTGGCCGTCGAGGTGCCACCGAGCGACCTCGAGGCGGTGATGCCGAAGGAGCAATGGGGCGACGTCTACCACCGGCTCGCGGAACTGGTCACCGAGCACCGCACGACGCTGATCTTCGTCAACACGCGCACGCACTCCGAGAAGATCGCGCACGAGCTGGCGGAGCGCCTGGGCGAGGACGCCGTGAGCGCGCACCACGGATCGCTGTCGCGTGAGCGGCGGCAGCGCGTGGAGGAGCGTCTGAAGTCCGGCGAACTGCGCGCGCTCGTCGCCACCGCGTCGCTGGAACTGGGCATCGACATCGGCGCGATCGATCTCGTGTGCCAGGTCGGCTCGCCGAGGAGCATCGCGACGTTCCTCCAGCGCATCGGACGGTCGGGGCACGCGCTCGGGCTGCGGCCGCACGGCCGCCTGTTCCCCACGACGCGCGACGAGCTGATCGAGTGCGCCGCGCTGGTGCGCGCCGTGCGCGGTGGGCGCCTCGACCGCGTGGTGCAGCCGGTCGCCCCGCTGGACGTGCTCGCGCAGCAGATCGTCGCCGAGGTGGCGTGTGAGGACTGGCGCGAGGACGCGCTGTACGACCTCGTGCGGGACGCGGCGCCGTTCGCGGCACTCACGCGCGAGGTCTTCGATGAGATCGTGGAGATGCAGGCGACGGGCGTCGGCGACGGGGCGGGGCGATCCCCTGCGCTGCTGCACCGCGACCGCGTCCACGGGATGCTGCGTGCACGGCGCGCGGCGCGGCTCATCGCGATCACCAACGGCGGCACGATCCCGGAGCTGGGGGACTACCGCGTGGTGACAGAGCCGGAGGGCACGTTCGTCGGCACGCTGAACGAGGACTTCGCGATGGAGTCGCGCGGGGGCGACATCTTCACGCTCGGCACGACCTCGTGGCGGATCGCGCGCGTGGAGCCCTCCACGGTGCGGGTGACGGATGCTCACGGCGCGCCGCCGACGATCCCCTTCTGGCTGGGCGAGGCCCCCGGCCGCACCCGCGAGCTGTCCGAGGAGGTCGGGCTGCTGCGGCGCGACATCGAGGCGGGCCTCGACGACGGTCCGGCGCTGGACGAGCGGCTGATGGCCGAGTGCGCGCTGCCGCTGACCGGCGCGCAGCAGATGGCGGACTACATCCGCGCGACACGCGACGGCCTCGGCGTGGTGCCCAGCGACACGGACGTGGTCTTCGAACGGTTCTTCGACGACTCGGGCGGGATGCAGCTGGTGGTGCACGCGCCGTTCGGGATGCGTGTGAACCACGCGTGGGGGCTGGCGCTCCGCAAGCGCTTCTGCGTGGCGTTCGATTTCGAGCTGCAGGCGGCGGCGAACGACGACGCGATCCTGCTCTCGACCGGCATGGCGCACGCGTGGCCCCTCGATGAGGCGTTCGACTGGGTCACGCCCGCCAACGCCGAGGAGTCCGTGCGCCAGTCCGTGTTCTACGTGCCGCTGTTCCCCACGCGCTGGCGCTGGAACATCACGCGGGCGCTCGTCCTGTCCAGGCAGCGCGGGGGCAAGCGCGTGCCGCCGTTCATCCAGCGGATGCGCGCGGACGACCTGATGGCGGCGGTGTTCCCGGAGCAGATCGGCTGCCAGGAGAACCTGGACGGCCCGCTGACGCTGCCGGATCACCCGCTGATGCGCCAGACGATGGAGGACTGCCTGCGCGAGGCGATGGACGTGGACGGTCTTGTCGATGTCCTCGATCGGGTGCGGGCGGGTGCCATCCGCTACCACGCCCGGGACACCGTGGAGCCGAGCCCGATGGCGCACGAGATCGTCACCGGCAAGCCGTACACCTACCTCGACGACGCGCCGATCGAGGAGCGCCGCACGCGCGCGGTGTCCCTGCGACGCACGCTGCCGGTGGACGCGCGCGACCTCGCGGCACTCGACCCGGAGGCGATCGCGCGCGTCGCCAACGAGGCGTGGCCGGAGGCGCGCAACGCCGAGGAGGTGCACGACGCGCTGCTGGGCTTCGTCGCGATCGCGGAGCCCTTCGTGCGCGACTGGCGCGACCACCTCCACGCGCTCGCCGCCGAGGATCGTGCGGCCTCGTTCGTGCTGGATGGCGCGCGGTACTGGTTCCCCGTCGAGCACCTGGAGGCGGTGCGGCTGCTCTACGCCCCGGCCAGCCCGGAGGCGCACGTCCCCGCGTCCGCGCTGCTGCACGTGGAGCACCGCGAGGCGGCGCGCGTGTTGATGCTGCGCGGGCACGTGGAGTGCCTGGGCGTGACGAGCGCCACCGACCTCGCCGCACGCACCGGCCTCGATGTCATGGACGTGGCGCACGGGCTGGCGATGGCGGAGGCGCAGGGCTTCGTGCTGCGCGGGCACTTCACGCCGGGCCTCGCGGCGGACGATGCGCGCGAGGAGTTCTGCGACCGCCGGCTGCTGGCGGCAATGTCGCGCATGGCGCGACGGGGACCGAGGAGTGGTGCGACCGCCGCCTGCTGACGCGCATCCACCGCTACACGCTGGACCGGCTGCGCCGCGAGATCGACCCGGTGTCGCGACAGGACTACATGCGCTTCCTGCTGCGCTGGCAGCGCCTCTCACCGAAACATCGTGCCGAGGGGCGCGGCGGGCTGCTCGAGGTGCTCGCGCGCCTCGAGGGGTTCGAGGCGCCGGCGTCGGCGTGGGAGTCCGATCTGCTGCGCGCGCGGATGCATGAGTACCACGCCTCGTGGCTGGACGAGCTGTGCCTGGCGGGCGAGGCGGCGTGGGCGCGACTGACGCCTCGACGCGCCCCCACAGAGGACGGAGCGACCGGAATCACTGCGGGCACCGCCGCGACCCGCGCGACGCCCGTGACGGTCGCGCTGCGCGCCGACCTCGGTCCGCTGCTCGCGGCGACGCGGGCGTACCTCCCCGTACCGGGCACGCCGGACACCGGGGCGGCAGCGGAGATACTCGAGCTGCTGCAGGCGCGCGGCGCGCTCTTCTTCGACGAGATCGTGACCGGCACGCGCCGCCTCGCGACGGACGTGGAGCAGGGGCTGCGCGAGCTGATCGGCGGCGGCTGGGTTGCCTCCGACGGCTTCCAGGGCCTGCGCGAGATCGCGGGCGGACGTGGAGGCGGTCGCGCGGCGCCTCGCAACGGCGGGCGCTACTCGCGCAGCGGGTTCTTCTCGGGCGGCGCGTACGGGGCGGGCGGGCCGCCGGGCCGCTGGTCCGTGCTGCACGCGCCGGTGATCGAGGCCGGCACGGAGGAGGATCTCGCGGAATCGATCGCGGGCGTGCTGCTGCGGCGGTACGGCGTGCTGTTCCGCGACCTCGTCGCGCGCGAGAGCGTGGCGATCCCGTGGCGCGTGATTGCGCACGCGCTCCGCCGCTTCGAGGCGCGCGGCCTCGTGCGGGGTGGCCGCTTCGTGCAGGGCGTCGCGGGCGAGCAGTACGCGCTCCCGGAGGCGGTGACGGCGCTGCGCGAGACGCGGCGCGACCCGTTGGACGGCGAGCGCATCGTGGTGAGCGCGGTGGATCCGGTGAACCTCACCGGCGTGTTCCTGCCGGGCGCGCGCATCCCCGCGCAGCGGGGCCGCACGATCGAGTTCGTGGACGGGCTTCCAGCCGAGGTCTTCCCCGCCGCACGCCGCCAGCGCACCCCCACCTCGACGTAGCGCGCGGGTCTCGAAGCCCCGCGGGGCTTATCCCTATCCCGCCCCTGCGCGGGGAGGGGTTCGGAATCAGCGGCTGCGCCCCTCACACTCCCGGCGGAGGCGGCCGCCTTCGTGCACCCTCGCAACGTGGTTCAGAGGATGCTCGAAGGGGCGCAGCCCCTTCGAATCTCATCCCCCTTCCCGCACAGGGAAGGGGGCAGGGGGATGGGCCGCCCAGCGAGGGACCTCGGACCGACGGCGCTACGGCCGGCGGCTCCCCCTGCAGTGCCCCCGCTAGTCCTCGTCGTCATCGTCCTCGTCGTCATCTTCGTCGATCGCGCCGTCATCGAGGACGAGGCCGATCTCGTTGCCGGCGGGGTCGCGGAAGATGGCGTAGGTGACCATGTCGGGGACGACGGTGATGTCCTTCACCACGGTGCACCCGGCCGCCTTCACCTTCTGCAGGTAGTACGTGATGTCGTCCACGGCGAGGTAGATGACGACCTTCGCGTGGTCCTCCGCGGCGTCGACCGCGCCGCCGATGCCGTCGTCCTCGTCATCCGGCGTCACCATGCCGTAGTCGAGCGAGTTGTTCGCGTCGATGTCCCACTTGAAGGTGTCGCGGTAGAACGCCTGCAGCGCCTTCTTGTCGTCATTGGGGCCGGCGAGGATCTCGAAGTGGACGATGGGGTTCATGGCAGACCTCTCTCGGGTAGTGATGTGTGTGGGCTGATGAGCTAGGTGCGCGGCGCGCACCGGCGACCAGTGTACCCGCGCGCCTCGCGAGCGCTCAGACGCCGATGACGCTCCGCGCGCCGCTGACGACGAAGAGCACCCCCAGCACCAGCAGGAACGCGGCGCACGCGCCCAGCAGCCCCCGATAGACGCGGTCGCCGAGCCACCTCGATCCCGAGCCCACGAAGCCCGCGACAAACGTCAGCCAGAGCAGATCGCTGACGATGTGACCGAGGAAGACCGCAAGCGGGCCGCTCCATCCGATGTGGAGCGAGTCCACCGTGAGCTTTGTGCCCACCGTCGCCCACCAGATCAGCCAGTACGGGTTCGCGACGCTCACCGCGATGCCCAGGAGCGCGACGACGCGGAACGCCTCGAACGAGGGGCCGCGGCGGGTGGCGCGCGTCCCGCCCGGGGTGGCCTCC
>JAQCJS010000126.1 GCA_027592975.1 Chloroflexota bacterium | reverse complement strand
CCGCTGCCGGCGGCCGTCGGCTGCTGACGCCACGCACCGGGACCGGCGCCCGCCGATACCTCCCGAGGCGCGCCGTACAGGTTCGCCATGGGCAGCATCTCGGAGAGCGGCACGTTCAGGAAGTCACATACGGAGAGCAGCACGGACAGCGGGATCTCGTTCCGGCCGTTCTCGTAGTTCGAAATCGAGGCCTGAGTGACCTCCGCGGCAAACGCGATCTCCTCCTGGGAGATGTGCCGCTCCTCGCGAAGGAGCCTGAGTCGCGCGCCCACTTCGGCGCGAAGCTCATGGGAAATGCGCTGACGGAACGACATACTTCGCCTCCCCCTCAACCGCTTGAAGGCGTACCCCGGTGTCCGGCATAACGTAGGGAATCTGCGGTGGTTGATTTACGTATGATATACGTATGCCATCACTTCTGAGTACGTAACTGGAACCGAAACCGTGAATCTCGCGCCCTCCCACCAGCCCGTCGCCCGCACCGAGGTGGCCCGGCGGCTGTTCCGGCTGCTGGCGAACGCGGCGGCGGATGCGCCCGCCGTTGCGGTAGTGGAGGGCGGCACGCTCTCCGGGAAGACGCACCTCGCCGCCCTGACCGCGGCGGAGGCCCGCCGGCGCTCCTTTCGCGTCGCGGAAGTGGACGCCAGGCAGTCCACCCTGTTGTTCTACATCGTCGACCGGCTGACACGGCAGCTGGGCGTGCGGACCGAGGGGCAGACTGACGACCTGGCACGCCTGCACGGGCTCCGGCTCGCCTGCCAGCGCGCCGGAGCGGGCCGCGCGGGCGTCGCCATCATCATCGACAACGCGGATCTCTTGGCTCCCGGGGATGCCGAGGTGCTGCACGACCTGATGGTGTCCCCGCCGATTGGCGCGTTCTTCTGCCTGCTCACCGTCGGCACCAGCTCCGCGGCCCGCCGGACGACCAACGACCTCATCGGCGCCCTCAGCCTGCCTCGGGTCCGCCCGGAGTGGCTGCGCCTGGGGCCGCTGGGCGACGAGGAGGTCGCGCAGATCGCGGAAGAGCGCCTGGCGCCCGGCCTGATGACCTATCGGTTCGTCCGCGATGTCTGCGCGCTGTCCAGCGGGATCGCCGGCCACGCCGTGCAGATCCTGGAGACGGTGGAGGCGCTGCCGCCGCAGGACCGCGCGCACGTCATGACAGGGAGCGAGGTGGTGGAGCAGGCGATCCGGCCCGGCGCGCTCGTGGATGATCTCACCGCGCCGATCGTGGACCTCGGCGCGGCGGTGCTGCACATCGCGCGGGCGCTCGCGGTGCTGCGGGGCCCGTCCACCGCGGAGTCCGTCGCCACGCTGCTCCGCCTGCCCGTGCCGGACGTGGAGGCCACCTTCGGCATGTTGGAGGATCACGGCCTCGTCACCATGCGCGTCACGCCGACCGGCGACGCGCTCGCGTGGTTCAGCGTTCCGCTGATCGGCGTGGCGATCCGGCGCGCTACGCCGTTGCTCCTGGGCCGTCTGCTGAACAAGACCGCCGCCGAGACGCGTGAACGCGAGGGGATCACGAACGACACGCCACGCTACCTGGTCGCGCAGACCCTGGCCGGCGCCCTGCCGCTCACACCGCCACGCATGGATCGCGTGGTCGCGGAGGCGCAGGCGCTGGTGACGCGCAGCCGCTACGCCGCGGCGCGGCGGGTGCTGGAGGCGACCATCGCGCGCGGCAGCGCGGATCCCGCCAGCCCGCTGCCACCTCGTGCCTTCACCGTGCTGTCCGAGGCGCTCTCGCGCTCGGGCGCGGCGACGGAGGCGAGCCGCGTGCTGGATGCCGCCGCGAGCGCGGAACAGCCCGTGGGCAGCGCCGCCGAGGCGATGATCCGGCAGGCTCGCACGGCCGTCGCGCTGGGCCGCGAGGCGATCGCGACGGGTGTGCTGGAGGCGGGGCTACGACGCGAGGACCTGGACAGGCCGACGCGCGCCCGGCTCATGCTGGAGCTGGCGCGCCTCCTGATCCTCAACCGCGACCCCGTGCGCGGACGGGCGCTCTGCAACGAGGCGTACGACCTGGCGCGGTCGATCCCGGACGGCCGCATGACCACGGAGGCCGACATCTCCCTGCACGTGAGCTACCTCTACGCCGGTCAGTCGCAGCGTGCGCTGGCCCACTGCCGGCGTGCGCTGATCAGCGCGCACCATCCGAGCGTCCCGGGCGGAACGCGCGCGCGCGCTCTCTCCGCCGTCGGCCACGCGATCCTGGATGCGACTTCGATCACGCGGGGCCTGCACTGGCTACAGCGCGCGCATCGCACCGCGGAGCGGGCGGAAGATCTGGCAACGGTGTCCTGGACCAGCCAGTTGCTGGCTGAGGGATCCATCGAGGCCGCGCAGTGGGATGACGCCGCCAGCTGGACGGCCCGCGCCGTGCGTCTGGACGGCAGCCTGCATCGCGACCGATCCCTGGGACGATCGCGCGCGATCGATGCGCGGCTGCGCGCGTTGCGCGGGTCGCCGGATTCGGCGTGGGCGGACGAGGCACAGTTCCCGCGCCCCGCGGACTGGGCGGATGGGCCGCTCACCTCCGGCAGCGTCTGCCTGGCGCACGTGGAGCACGCTTTGCTGGCGGGGCGCCCGCGGCCGGCCTACGCGCTGATCCGCGAAATGCTGTCGCACCTCAGCGCCCTGGCGCGTGCACGCGTGGTCACGGTGGAGCTGCTGCCAGCCGCCGTTGAAGCGGCCCGAGCGATGGGTGACGTGGAGGCAGCGCGCGCGGCGACCTCGGAGATCGCCGACCTCGCGGAGGCGATGGGTGACGAGTTGCGGATCGCCCGGCCGTTGCTGAACCTGGCCCGCGCGCAGGTCGCGGCGATGACCGGGGAGTGGCAGGACGTCGCGCTGGACGCGCTGGCAGCCGGCACGGAGATGACCCGGCTGGGCTATCACTGGCGAGCGGCCAATGCCTACGCCCTGGCGGGCGAGGCGCACGTCCACCTGAAGCAGCCGCAGGCGGAGGAGTTGCTGACGCGCGCCTTCCGCACCTACCGCGCCATCGGCGCGCAGCCGCGGCTGACCGCCACGCGCGAACTTCTGCGCGAGATCGGCAGCCGCACACCGCGCACCCGCGACGCCTCGCGCATCCTCACCGCGCGGCAGTGGGAGATCGCGGGCCTGGCGGCGGACGGACGGACGGACGCCGCGATCGCGGCGGCGCTGTCGATCAGCCGCCGCACGGTGACCACGCACATGCACCACGTGCTGGGGCGGCTGGACCTGGAGTCACGCCACCAGCTGGCGGAGTGGTTCCGCGAGCACCCAGAGCCCCGCGCCTAGCCCTTACTCCTTCGCGCGCGCCAGCTGGTACACGCTGTGGTGATCGATGGTCGCGATCGGACGCCCGTCCGCCGTCTCCTGGATCACCTGGAAGTGCACCACCTGGTTGCCACCGCGCTCGTAGAACTCCATGATCACGCCGCGCGTGATCAGCAGATCGCCGTCGTACAAGGGGTTGTGGTGCCACACGCTCCCCTGGAAGTGGATCGTGGTCGGGCAGTCGAAGTACGCGCCCAGCATGCCCACCGGGTTGGTCCACTGGCCCGCGGGCACGATCCTGCGACCCTCCCCGCCGTCGCGCGGGAAGCCGGTGATCGCCGCAGAGGCGTCCAGGGTCGTGGTGTCGATCAGACGCTCGTGGCGGAAGAGCACGCCGATCTGCGACGGGTCGCCCAGCGGCACCTTCGTCGTCGGCAGCGGCGCCGGCGTCCCCCCGGGGATCGAGGGCATCGGGTCGTCGATGTTCAACTTGCCCAGCGCGCGCGGCGCGTCTTCCGTCATGGTGCGCAGCGTGAACGTCTGCTCCTCCGCGTTCACGCTGAAGCGCGTGTCCTCGCCGGAGTAGACCGGGCGACGGAACTGGTACGAGGCGGTGCCTTCGTGCAGCCAGTCCGTGCCCTGGTTCAGCATCTCCGCGGCGATGTGCTCGTACAGCGCGACCCCGGGGACGAACCCGCCAGCGAAGCCGAGCTTGCGCGCGGTCTCGTCGTCGTGGATGCCCGCGGCGGACAGGTTGCGCGGCTGGGCGACCCATTCGCGCGAGCGGAATTGTGGTGCCATGTGATGCCCCCCCCTCGTACTCGGGCTGATCGCCCGCGGGCGCACGGTATCCCGTGGGCCGTCTCCCTTGCCATCACGGAACTCATACCGAGCGGCCTACGTGGTATCGCGCGATCGAGCGAGCCACGAATCGCAACGAACGCTTGATGGATCTGCATAAACAGTAGAGCGCCGATCCGCGTTCAATCGGTCATGGCTCCCGGTGTTCGGGACCGCAGGACTGGCGATGCCAGTAGGAACGCAGGAGTAATCCATGTCACTGTCTCGAATACTCTCGGTTGCCAGCCTGTCGGCCGTGATGATGACCGTGCTTGCAGGGGCGCTGTTCGCCTCGACCGCGCTGGCGCAGCCGGCGCTGCCGTTTAAGGCGTACGGCTCCGGCCTCCAGGCCGGTCAGGTGGTCACCGCCGTGAAGGGCACGACCGAGGTCGGGCGCGCCACGGTGGACGCCAACGGGAACTGGACCATGGACATCCCGGCCAGTGCCGCGAACCCGGGCGACGCGATCGGGTTCAACCTGAACGGTCAGCGCACGAACCAGACCATCACCTTCCAGAGCGGCCAGTTCGTCCCGCCTCCGGGTCTGAGCCTGACCATGGCGGCCCCGGGCACCGGTACCGGCACGCCGACCCCCGGTCCGGCGAAGACGGGCAACGCCGGTCTGCTGGGCCAGTCCACCAGCAACACGGCCCTGGTGCTGATGCTGGGCACGGTCGCCCTCGTCCTCGCCGCTGGTGCACGGTCGATGACCCGC
>JAQCJS010000125.1 GCA_027592975.1 Chloroflexota bacterium | reverse complement strand
CCCGCTGATGGTGGGCTTCCTGCGCGATCAGCTCGGATCGTTCACGCTCGGCCTCGCGGTCACCTGCGCGCTCGCGCTGCTGCTCGCCGCGTGCGCGTGGGTGATGCCAGAGACCGGCCCCGTGGCGCGACGGGGGCCTCGACCAGCCGAGGTGCCAGCTCGCGGCCGATAGCGACGCGCCACACACCCGGAAGCAACGAGGGGAGCCCTGCGGCTCCCCTCGCGCGCGTCCACCGGAGGTCCGGCTACGAAGCGGGCTTGAACTTCGCCAGCGTGACCTGGTCGGTGATGTCGTCGAAGACGATCTCCACGGGCATGCCGTACTCCAGGCTGTAGGGATCCGTCTGGACGATGTTCGTGGTGAGGCGAGGCCCCTCGTCCAGGTCGACCAGCGCGACGACGTAGGGAATGTCCTCTGACCACGCGGGGTTCCCGGTGGCGGCTTCCACGACGATCCAGGAGCGCAGTGTCCCCTTGCCGGAGAGCTGCTCCCAGTCGCACGCCTCGGACAGGCACTTCCAGCAGACCGGCGAGACCGGGTATCGGAGGATGCCGCAGTCCGTGCAGCGCTGCAGGCGCAGCTCGTGGTTCTTCAGGGCGGCCCAGTACGGCTCGTTGTCGGGGTGGATGACTGGGAGCGGCTTCTTGTAGGAGCCGGTGCGTGAGGCAACCATCGCTACTGTCCCTTCGTCAGGATCATGGAGTCCCCGAACGGGGTGATCCACTGCAGCGCCTGGGCGTTGGGCACCTGGCGCTCGCCACACTCACCGCGCAGCTGGCGCGTCATCTCCACGAAGTGGTTGTAGCCGGAGAAGTGGCCCTCCGACATCAGCCCGCCGTTCGAGTTGATCGGCAGCTCGCCGCCCAGCTCGATGCGGCCGTCCTGCGTGAAGTTGTGCGCCTCGCCCGCGGGGCAGAATCCGAAGCGTTCGAGGGCCGTCCAGGTGTTGATGCTGAAGGCGTCGTACACGTACAGCGCGTCGATGTCCTTCTGCTCCACCTGCGCCATCTCGTACACGCGCTGCGGCGGAGCAACGTAGTCGGACTCCTCCTGCATGCCGACGCCGAGGCCGGGCCGGGCGAAGAAGACGAAGTCGTTGCGGCCGTTGTGGATGCCCTGGAAGCCGCTGATCAGCACCGGCTTCTTCTTCAGCGCGAGCGCCCGCTCCAGGGTGGTGACGATGAGCGAGACCGAGCCCTCGTTCGTGAGGCAGTAGTCGTACAGACGGAACGGCGGCGAGATGAAGCGCGAGGACATGTAGTCCTCGATCGTCATCGGCTTGCCGTTCATGATCGCGTTCGGATTGAGCTGCGCATGCTTGCGGTACGCGACGGCGATCGAGCCGAGCTCCTCGTCCGTGGCGCTGTAGCGGCTCATGTAGTTGCGCGCGACCAGCGAGGTCGCCGCGCCGGGCGTGTCTAGGCCGTGGTAGTCCAGCTGCCCCTGCCCGCCGCCGGCGTCACGCAGACCCTCCGACCAGCGGCCCCCGCTGAACTGGCTGAACGCCTTGCCGTAGCCGCGCGGCACCGTGTTGGTGTTCGCGATCAGCACGTAGTTGGCGACACCGGACGTCACCGCGGTGGCGGCGGCAATGATGCTCGTCGTCCCCCAGCGGCCGTGGTCCCAGTACTGGTTGGTCCAGCGGATGTTCACGCCGGAGTGCGCGGTGAACTCATCAAAGTCCACGCCCCGGGGCGAGCCGAAGGCGGTGACGAAGCCGTCCACCTCGCTCTTGTCGAGGCCGCAGTCGTCCAGGGCGTTGCGGAACGCCTGCACCTGCAGCCGCACGGGGCTCTTGTCCAGGATGCGCCCGAACTCTGTGGTGCCGACGCCCACGATGCAGGCCTGGTTCCTCAGATCGAGTGGTGACATGCAACCTCCGCATCGGGCGGTCGCGCGCCTCGGAGGTGCACGCCGCCGCTGTCTGCCGTGGACGCGGGGGCCTCGGGAGCCGGCCGCCGCCCTACTGTAACGCCGCGCTAGAAGCCGATGAACGGGAGGACGGCCTCCAGGAAGCCCAGTGTGTTCTGTGAGTGGACATTGTGGGCGCACTTCGGCACGGTCACGGTGCGGCCCTGCGGCAGCGCCTCCGCGAACTTCACCGCGCCCTCCGGCGTCAGCACGTTGCTCTCGCCCCCGCGCACCACGAGCGCCGGGCAGCCGATCCGCGTGACCTCCTCGAACGAGGGGCGCACGGCGGTCCGGGGCGACTCGCCGCCGCCGCGGGCGGCGTGCTTCGTGGCGAACTTGCCGTCCGCGCGCTGGAGCAGGTTGTAGCGCGCGGTCCGGCGGATGTGCTCCTCGGAGCGGAACGGGTCGTAGTTCCGGACGTTCTGGATGAACTGCTCCATGCTGTCGAACTCTTTGTTCGCGTTCACGAACTCCCGGATCGCCGCGCTCCCCGACCCCGTCTCCGGCCCGATGTCCACGAAGACTGCGCGCTCCACCAGGTTCGGGTTCCGGGTCAGCAGGTACATGGACATGATACCGCCCATGGAGTGGCCGAAGAGGATCGGCCGCTGGATGTCCCACGCGCGGAAGAGCTCACGCATGTCCTCCGCCATCTGCGAGGAAGACATCTCGCCGTCGCGCGGCCACTCGGAGTCGCCGTGGCCGCGCTGGTCCGGCGCGAAGACGTGGAACTTCTGCGCCAGCACGAGGCTGACGAGATCCCACGAGTGGCTGGTCTGGTTGCCACCGTGAGCGACCACCAGCGGCGGGTTCTTCGGGTCGCCCCACTCCAGGTAGTGGAACCGCATCCCGTTCACCACGGTCTGCTTGGAGTAGCACTGCACCGGGAGCGTGTGCGGGATGCCCAGGTCGTTGGCGCTCTGGATCAGGCTCGCGAACTCCTCCGTCTTCGTCATGTCGAGGGGCGCGAGCGTGGTCGCGAAGGCGTTCATGTACATGGTGACCTCGACTCTCGATCGGGGGTGCGGATGCGGCGGCAACGAACATTCCACATCGCGCGGGAACGTAGGCCCGGCCGTCCAGACTGTCAATTGAGCGCCACGCTTCTGCAGCCGGTGCCGGCTCCCGCGGGACGCCGCCCTCCTCCCCCAGGCCACGGCCACATGCTATAACCGCGTCGGGGGCGCGGTTCATGCGGAGCCGCCCGGAACGGTGGACTTCATGGGTTACGACCTCAACCGGCTGCGACAGGTGAGCGAACAGGTCGCGATCGTCGGCGTCGGCGACACCGACTACGCGAAGGACTACGAGGCGGCGCGCATCGCCCGGCAAGAAGGCCGGGAGGAGGTCGGCGCGCTGGACTCCTACGGCCTGGCCGCGCTGGCCTTCCGGCGGGCGCTTCAGGAGAGCGGCCTGAAGAAGGAGGACATCGACGGCATCGCCGTCGGTGGCCCCATCGTCCACCAGCGCATCAGCGAGATCCTGGGCATCAACCCCGTCTGGGGGACCGAGGGCCAGCAGAGCGACATCCTGATCCCGCTGGCGGTGCAGGCCATCGCCTCCGGCGCCTGCACCACGGTCGCCCTCATCTACGGCAACGCGCAGCGGAGCATGGGGACGCGGTACGGCGGCGGGGGCATCGGCCCGGATCAGCCGACCTCGTACTACTACTACCACCCCTGGGGCTGGTCCTCGCAGGGTGCGCACTACGCCATGATGTTCAAGGCGCACCAGCTCATGTACGGCAGCACCGAGGAGCAACTGGGCACCGTCTCCCGCGTCATCCGCAAACACGCCATGCTGAACGACAACGCCGTGATGAAGACCCCAATCACGGAAGAGGACTACAACAGCGCGCGCTACATCTGCCGGCCGCTGAAGATCTACGACTACTGCCTGGTGAACGACGGTGGCGTCGCGATCATCCTCACCACGAAGGAACGCGCACAGGATCTGCCCAAGACGCCGGTGCTGGTCAGCGGCTTCGGCCGGGCCACCGCCGAGATCGGCGCGACCCAGCTGCGTGACCGGATGTTCGACCTGTACCACGACGTCCTGAAGCAGTCCGGTGACCAGGCCTTCGCCATGTCGCAGATGACGACGAAGGACGTGGGGCACTTCCAGACGTACGACGCCTTCAGCGTCCACCTGCCGATCAACCTCGAAGGCTTCGGGTTCTGCAAGCCAGGCGAGGGCCTGGAGTACATCCAGGACGGCCGCATCGAAATCGGCGGGGAGCTGCCCTGCAACACGAGCGGGGGCATGCTCTCCGAGTCCTACATGCAGTCGTGGAACCACCAGGTGGAGGCCGTCCGGCAACTCCGCCACGAGGCCGGCCGGCGGCAGGTGGCGGATGTGCAGACGTCCATGTTCTGCCACCACGGTTCCGGCGGCGCGTTCACCCTGATGTACCGGCGAGGGAGCTAGCCATGGCCGAACGACGCCCCAACCGCACCCTGGGCCCCGACCACGACACGTTCTGGTCCTACTGCAACCTCGGCGAGTTCCGGCTGCAGCAGTGCAACACGTGCTCCAAGGTTCAGTGGCCGCCCACGCCCATGTGCAACGAGTGCCTGAGCGACGAGTTCACATGGGCGCCCATGTCCGGTCGCGCCACGGTCAACACGTACTGCACCTTCGAACGCCCCTACTACAAGGAGTGCCCGCCGCCCTGGGAGGCCATCCTGGTGGAGCTCGAGGAAGGCCCGCTCTTCATGTCGAACCCGAAGGGGTTCTCCGTGGAGGGCATGCTGCGCGGCACGGCGGTGAAGCTCGTCTTCATCGACTGCGAGGACGACGCCGGACCGTTCAAGCTCCCGGTCTTCGAACTGACCTAGCCGCCTCGGCCCGCCGCGGCGAACATCCGCCGGATCCGCCCTATCGTATGCATCCTTACAGAGGGATGCATGCGGGCAGCGGCCCGCCGGGAAGGGTCAGCGTGAGCGAGCCCG
>JAQCJS010000124.1 GCA_027592975.1 Chloroflexota bacterium | reverse complement strand
TCGCCCGTGCTGGGCACGGGCATCGCCGTCGCGTACCTCCCGCCCCACCTCGACCGCGTGGAGGTGGACACGGACGGCGTCCCGCAGCCGGCCGCCGTCGTCGCGTTCCCCTTCATCGCAGGCCCGCGAGGCGCGGGCAGCCAGTAGCGCGCTCCCCGTCCGTTCCGGCCCCCTCTCCCCGTTCGGGGAGAGGGCTGGGGTGAGGGCGTTCCCCCGCTAGCCGAGCGGTCGCTCCCCGGACAGTGCCAGCAGGTTCCCCTCGCTATCGCGGAAGAACGCCATCCACAGCTCGTGGCGGTCGTCGCGGTGCACCACGTGCGGGTCGCCTTCGAACGCCACGCCGCGCGCGAGGAGCGTCGCGTGCGCCGCGGGCACGTCCGGAACGCGGAAGTAGAGCACGGAGCCGCCCTCGCCGCCGCTCCCCTCCGGCACGGCGAGCATCAGTCGCACGCCGTCCAGGTCGAAGAAGCCGAGCGTGCCCGCCTGGAAGAAGAAGTGTGCGCCCAGCACATCGCGGTAGAACGCCACCGCGCGATCGATGTCCACGACCGGCATCGAGACTTGAAGTAACGGGCCGAGACGCACATCGGCGGGTTGGTCGTTGGTCATCGGATGCCTCCTCGTGCACGTCGTCGTTAGTAGTGCGTCTCCACGGGGTTGCCCCACTGGAACGGGCGCGTGAAGACGTGGCCCACGTGCACCTCGCCGCAGTAGTGGCGGAGCGCCGCCATCACCGGCTCCGTCAGGGAGAGGTCGTAGCCCACGCTGGAGGGGTACTGGCGCGCGTAGAACATGTCCAGGTAGAGCAGCCGCCCGCGCGCGCGGGGCAGCAGCTCCGCGGCCGCCAGCGCCTCTGCCGCGACGTCCTGCAGGATCGCGCGCCCGGTGGAGGCCGGCCGGAGGCGCGCCGGGAGCACGTAGATGTCCAGCTCCGGCACCACCAGCCGGATGCGGTCACGCTCCACCGACGCGCCCGTCGAGGCCGCCTCGATCGCCGGCACGCCGAGGTGCTGTGAGGTCCATCCGAAAGCGCACGCCTCCGACAGCACGCGCTGCGCCCGCTCGTCGCGCTCGTCGCCCTCGCAGCCGTCCACGCCGTGGGCGTGCTCCAGCCGTGCGCGCACGATCTCGCTCGCGCCGCCCGCCGCCACGAGGTCCAGCGCCCGGCCCAGCCAGTAGAACGGCGGGTTGTGCTCCGCGCTGCGCGTCTTCATGCGCGAGATCCAGCAGGGCGAGTCCTCCCCGAACCCGGGGCGGATCGCCGGAAGGTAGTGCTGGAGCCAGCCGGCCATCTCCATCTCCGTCATGCCCGCCATCGTAGCCCGCGATGCGCCTCGTGGCTCCGGGCGCGGCTCCGAGTGCCGTCCGCCGCCGGCTGGGTTATAACTGGGCCCTCCGCATCATCCGCGCGCGCACTTCGGCACCGCCGGGCGTCCGAGGATCGCGCGCTCGCGGCGCACCACACGGAATCGAGGTCCCCTTCGTGCAAGAGCAGTTCAGGCTGGACGGGAAGGTGGCGATCGTCACCGGCGGCGGGCGTGGGCTCGGCCGTGGCATGGCGCACGCGCTCGCGGCGGCCGGCGCGAAGGTGATGATCGCCGCGCGGACGCAGGAGCAGCTGGACCGCACGGCGCAGGAGATTCGCGACGCCGGCGGCACGGCGGTCACCTTCGCCGGTGACATGACCGACTCCGCGCAGGTCAACGCGATGGTGGACGCTTGCGTCGCCGAGTTCGGCGGCCTCGACATCTGCTTCGCGAACGCGGGCATGGGCGGCGGCACGGACGCCGAGTTCTGGGAGTACCCGGACTGGGCGTTCGATGACGTGCTGAGCATCAACCTGAAGTCGAACTTCTACACCTGCCGCGCCGCCTCCAAGGTGATGGTGGAGCAGGGTCGCGGCGGCGTGCTGGTGCTCACCTCCTCTGCCGGCGGCCACCGCGCCAGCAAGCGCTGGGTGTACGGCACCGCGAAGGGGGGCGTGCTCTCGCTGACGAAGGTGATGTCCGGCCTGCTGGCCGCCCACGGCATCCGCGTGAACTCCATCTCCCCCGGCATCGTCGCGCAGCGCGACCCCGCCGATGAGCAGGAGGCGGCCCGCCGCGCGCAGCAGGGGACGTTCGTCCCCGCGAACCGCGTCGGCGAGTGGTGGGAGATGGGGCCGCTGGCCGTCTACCTCGCCTCGGACGCCTCGACGTACGTCACGGGGCAGGATTTCGCCATTGACGGCGGCATGCTGAACGCCGGCCTCGCCCCCGTCTTCTACCGCCCGCAGCACGAGATCTAGAGGAACACCGACGCATGCCCCCTCAGACTGACTACTTCGACCTGACCGGCAAGAAGGCCATGGTCGTCGGCGCGGAGTTCCCCGCCGGCGCCGCTATCGCGCGCGCCTACGCGCAGGCTGGCGCGGATGTTGCGCTCTGCGCCCTCACCGCGGACGAAGCCGTGATGCGCGCCCGCACCGTGAAGCGCGAGATCGAGGCGATGGGCCGCAAGGCCCCCGAGTACGTCATGGACGTGACCCTCGGCAAGAACGTGCAGGTGACCACGCGCCAGGTCGCGAAGGAGATGGGCGGCCTCGACATCGTCGTCAGCGCGCCGGACCTGTTCCTGGCGAAGCCGATCGAGAAGACGAGCGACACGGAGCTGGCCCGCGTGATGCAGGTCAACTTCGCCTCCCAGTTCTTCATCATCCGCACCGCGGCGGAGGAGTTCCGCCGCGATCACCGCCCCGGCCGGATCGTGCTGGTCACCAGCGTGCTGGGCGAGCGCTCCATGCTGGACACGGCCGCGTACGCCGCCGCCCACGGCGCGGTCTACAACCTGGTTCGCGCGGCCGGGCACGAGCTGGCCCGCGAGGGGATCACCGTGAACGCGATCTCGCTCGGGTGGATGGACTGGATGGGCGACCGCATCAACCAGGAGAGCGAGGACGGCCAGCGCGCGCTGCGCTTCCCGATGCTCCGCCGTGCGGGCCGCGCGGACGAGATCGGCGGCACGGCCGTCTGGCTGGCCGCGGATCACGCCTCGTCATTCATCACCGGCCAGATCATCCCGGTGGACGGGGGACTGCTGCAGCATCAGTAGGCGCGCTATCACCGCGCCGATTGCGGTGCCAGGCATCCGTGCGCATCAATAGCGCCGTATCGAAGCAGGCGGCCGGATCAACCGGCGATGGGGGGCTCACATGGGCGTGTTGGACAGGTTCGACCTGACCGGCCAGACGGCGATCATCACCGGCGCTGGCACCGGACTGGGGCGCGAGTTCGCGCGGTCGCTGGCGGATGCCGGGTGCGACATCGTCGGCGTGGGCCGCCGGCCCGAGCCGATCGAGGAGATCGGGGAGGAGATCCGGGCGAAGGGGCGTCGATTCCTCGCCTGCGGCGGCACGGACATCACCGACTCCGCGCAGGTGAACGACATGGTGGCGCGCGCCATCGCGGAGATGGGGCGCATCCACATCCTGATCAACAACGCCGGCGGCGGCTCCGCGGGCCGCGGCAAGACCCTCCCCGAACTGACGGACGATGATTGGCGCGAGGGGATGGACAGCAACATCACCTCCGCCTTCTTCTGCTCCCGGGCGATCGTCCCGCACATGGAGGAGCACGGCGGCGGGCGCATCATCAACGTCTCGTCCGGCTGGGGCTTCCGCGGCGGCAAGAACAACTTTATGTACTCGATCTCGAAGGGCGGCGTCGTCCAGCTGACGAAGGGGCTGGCGATCACGTACGCGCAGGCGGGCATCCGTTCCTCGTGCATCGTCCCCGGCACCTTCCCGCGCCGCGAGGACGTGGAGCGCGTGGCCGCGCGCGGGCAGATGCAGCCCTCCGGCCGCGCCGGGTTCCCGGAGGAGATCGGGCCGCTGGCGCTGTTCCTGGCCAGCCCCGCCTCCGACTACCTGAGCGGCGAGGCGATCCTGATGGATGGCGGCGCGATCGCCGCGGGCGTCACGCCCGCCGGCGTCGCCCCGGTGGCGGAAGGTTAAGAAGATGGCGCACCCGTTCTCACTGGCTGGAAAGCACGCGCTGGTCACCGGCGCCACCACCCCGCTCGCGCGCGGCCTGGCCGTCGGCCTGGCCGAGGCCGGCGCGAAGGTCTCGGTCACCACCACCCGCGCCGTCACGGCCGAGGAGGTGGAGGCGAACTCGATCCTGAACGAGTGCTGGGCAGCGGCCGGCGCCTCCGGCCTCGCGAAGACCGTCGACCTGACCGACCCGGCGGCCGTCGCCGCCGCCATCGCCGAGATCGAGGCGGCTCACGGGCCGATCGACATCCTGGTGAACGCCACGCACGGCGCGAACATCAAGCCCGCGCTGGAGGCGACCCTCGCCGACTGGCAGACGGAGATCGACCGCAACGCCACCACCGCGTTCGTCGCCTGCCAGGCGGTGGGCAAGGGCATGGTCGCGCGCGGCGGCGGGCGGATCATCAACCTCGTCTCCGTCGTCCACGACCGAGGCGTCCCCAACTGCTCCATGTTCAGCGCCTCCCAGGCCGCCGTCCTAGGCCTCACCCGCTCGCTCGGCATCGAGTGGGGGCGAGGCGAGGCGATGGTGCAGCCGCGCGTCACCGTGAACGCGCTGGGCCTGGGGTTCTACGATGGTGCTGCCGGGCCGCAGGGGGACGAAAATCTCCACGCGATCCTGGAGCGCTACATCCCGCTGCGCCGCCTCGGCCAGCCCGCCGACCTGCAGGGAGCCGTCGTGTACCTCGCCTCCGACACCACGAACTACGTGCAGGGCGAGCTGCTGATGGTCGACGGCGCGATCGCGAACCACGCGTAGTGACGACGGAGCGACCTGGCACCGCGCATGACGAGGATCCGGGGCCGGCTGGCCCCGGGCCCGGCGTCCGCTGGTCGGGCGACGGCTCGCTCGCGC
>JAQCJS010000123.1 GCA_027592975.1 Chloroflexota bacterium | reverse complement strand
CGCCCGGCCGAGGTCGATCCCCCCCGCATCGAGGAGACCCGCGCGCTGCTGGACGCGGCCGCCGCCGAGTTCGCGCACGAGGTCACCGCTTCCGAGGGCGACGGCGGCGAGGGCGCGCTCTTCGGCGACGTGTTCGAGCGCGACCGCGTGTCCTTCGCGTTCGCCCAGATCATCCTCGGGCCTGACCCGATGGCACCGCGGTAAGCAGCAAGGAGCACCCAATGGCCGAGCCTCGCATCCGATCGCTGAAGGACGTGAACGTTATCACCGCGTTCCCCGGCGTCACCCGCCGCACGATGGCCTCGGGTGACCGCACCACGCTCATGCGCATCGAAATCGCCGCCGGGCAGGTGGTGCCGGAGCACGCCCACCCGCACGAGCAGGCCGGCACGGTGGTCTCCGGTATCGTGTCCGTGCGGCTGGGGATCACGACGACGATCTGCATGGCCGGCGACGCCTACCTGATCCCCGGCGACCTGCCGCACGAGGTCACCGCGATAGAGGACGCCGTCCTCATCGAGTGCTTCTCGCCGGTCCGCGAGGACTACGCGAGCGATTAACGCCACCGACGAGCACGCTGCCCACGCAGCAGGACCCGCGCCCCAGCACGGAGGACGCACGATGATCCCTCGCTACAGCCGTCCCGAGATGGAAGCCATCTGGTCGGACGCCCACAAGTTCGAGATGTGGCTGAAGGTCGAGGTCGCCGTCGTTCAGGCCTGGGGTGACGAGGGCGTCGCGCCGGCCGAAGACGTGGCGAAGGTCGTCGCCGGCGCGAAGGTGAACGTCCCCGACGTGATGCGCTACATCGAGGAGACGCACCACGACGTCACGGCGTTCCTGCGCTCCGTCGCGGACTCGCTCGGCCCGGAGTCGCGCTGGATCCACTACGGCCTGACCAGCAACGACGTGTGGGACACCGCGACCTGCATGCAGATGATGGACGCCCTCGACATCATCGCGCGCGGCGTCGCGCGGCTGCGCGAGGTGATCGCCCGGCAGGCGGTGACGCACCGCCAGACGATCTGCATCGGCCGGACGCACGGCGTCCACGCGGAGCCGACCACGTTCGGCCTCAAGCTCCTGGTCTGGGTGGATGAGCTGCGGCGGCAGGAGGAGCGCCTGACGCTCGCGCGCCAGCACATCGCCGTCGGCCAGATGTCCGGCCCCGTCGGCACGCACGCCTCCGTGCCGCCGAGCGTGGAGGAGAATGCCTGCAAGCGCCTGGGCCTGGACGTCGCGAAGGTGACGACGCAGATCATCCAGCGCGACCGGCACGCCTTCTACCTGGAGGTGCTGGCGGGGCTGGGCGCGTCGCTGGAGAAGTTCGCGACCGAGATCCGCGGCCTCCAGCGCACCGACATCCTCGAAGCCGAGGAGCCGTTCGACGAGGCGGGCCAGACCGGGTCGTCCTCCATGCCGCACAAGCGCAACCCGGAGCTGTGCGAGCGCGTCTGCGGCATCGCCCGGACGCTGCGAGGCTACGCGCTCACCGGGATGGAGAACGTGGCGCTCTGGCACGAGCGTGACATCTCGCACTCCTCCGCGGAGCGGATCATCCTGCCGGACGCCACGGGACTGCTGGACTACGCGCTGCACATCTTCACCGGCGTGATGGACGGCCTCGTGGTGTACCCGGAGCGGATGCTGAAGAACCTGGAACGCACGCAGGGACTGATCTACTCCAGCAAGGTGCTGAACTCGCTGCTGGAGGCGGGCATGATCCGCACCGCCGCGTACGACATCGTGAAGCGCAACTCGATGAAGGCGTGGCGCGAGGATGTGCCGCTGCGCGGGCTGCTGGAGGCCGACCCCGACGTCACCAGCCGCCTCACCAGCGCGAAGCTGGACGAGGTGTTCGACCCGAAGGCGTACCTCGTCCACATCGATGACTCGTTCCGGCGGATGGGACTGCTTGCATGACGACGCCCGCGCACCACGCGCCAATGCTCACAACCGCCCTGCCGCACCTGGAACGGCTGCACCAGGGCAAGGTGCGCGACGTGTACACGCTCCCCGCGGACGCTGAGGGCGACCGCCTGCTCCTGGTGGCGACCGACCGCGTGTCCGCGTTCGACGTGGTGCTGCCGAACCCCGTCCCCCGCAAGGGCGAGGTGCTGACACGCCTGTCGAAGTTCTGGTACGACCGCACCAGCGCCGTGGTGCCCAGCGCTTTCATTGCGATCCTCGACGCGACTAACGCCGAGGAGTTCGGCGTCACCGACCCCGCCTACTTCGGCCGCTCCATGGTGATGCGCCGGGGCGAGGTGCTGAAGGTGGAGTGCGTGGTGCGCGGCTACCTGGTCGGCTCCGGGTTGAAGGAGTACCAGCAGCACGGCGTGGTCTGCGGCGTCTCCCTGCCGGAGGGCCTGCGCATCGCCGACCGGCTCCTTGAGCCAATCTTCACCCCCTCGACCAAGGCGGAGCCGCCCGCCCACGACGCCCCGATGACATACGACGAGGTCGAGGCGTTGGTCGGGCCGGCGGTGGCGAACGCGGTGAAGCTGCGATCGCTCGCGCTCTACCGCTACGGCGCGACTACCTGCGCGGAGCGCGGCATCCTGGTCGCCGACACGAAGTTCGAGTTCGGCCTGATCAACGGCGAGCCGACGCTGATCGACGAAGTCATGACGCCGGACTCCTCGCGCTTCTGGCCGGCGAACCAGTACGAGCCGGGCCGCGACCAGCCATCCTTCGACAAGCAGCCGCTCCGCGACTGGCTGGAGGCGCAGGGCTGGGACAAGCAGGCCCCCGGCCCCGAACTGCCGCCGGAGGTCGTCGCCGCCACCAGCGCGCGCTACCTCGAGGCCTATCGACGCATCACCGGCGAGGACCTGCCGGACTAGATCTGACTCTGATCCCCTCTCCCCGTTCGGGGAGAGGGCTAGGGTGAGGGCCTGCTGCCCTCCCGAAGGGATCGCCCAACCGATGACCACCTACCTCGCGCACATCAACGTCATGCTCCGGCCGCTGGTCAACGACCCGCAGGGCCTTGCCGTGAAGGACGGTCTGCACGCGCTGGGCTTCGAGCGCGTCGGCGCCGTCCGTGTCGGCAAGCGCATCGAGGTCACGCTGGACGCCGCCTCGCACACGAGCGCGGAGGAGCAGGTGGCGCAGATGTGCGACCGTCTCCTCGCCAACGCGGTCATCGAGGACTACGAGTTCACGGTGTCCGAGGTCGCGAAGGCGTAGGTCTGCGTCACGCCGCACGCGACCGGTCAATCGCCGCATATGCGGCCTGCGAGCGTTCTGCCACGGATCGCGTGACGAGAAGGGGAGCACGGGAGATGCGTGCGCCCTGAGTGTCGGCGGCATGCCTTCCGTTATCGCCTCGCTCATCGCCACCCTGCAACTGCTGATCGCCTCGATCGGCCCGAGCGTCACGATCGAGCGCGCCTGGCTGCCGGTCGAACCGGCAGGCCCGGTCGTCGGGCGAACGTTCTGCGTCGCGCCGCGCAGCGACGGCAGCGCGCTCTGGTGCCCGGATCGCGTCTGGCGGGTGCAGGTGCTGCCCACGGTGCACTTCTCGTTCGACACCGGCCGCACGCGCTCGCCGCTATCCGCGAACGAGCAGGCCGCCGCGCTCAACACGCTCGTCCACGAGCTTGCCCATGCCTATGACGGGATGGATGACGGCCGGCTCAACGGCTCACCCGGACATCCGCGTCCGCCGACCTTCGAGGAGGCGCGGGAGCTCACCGGCGTCCGAGGCGCCTGGGAAGCCCCGGACTGGTACTGCTGGGGGGCAGAGACCGACCCCCTGGGACGCCCCCTCAACCTGTCCGATGAGTTGAGGCATGCCGAGTGGTACGCCTGCGAGGTCGCGCGGACCGGGGAGCTGGGATAGCGCGGCGCACTGGTGCCGCCCTCTCCGTCCACATCCTGATCGTCTTTGCGCGCATCCGTCCTCCTGCGCACGCCGCTGCGATGCCCTCGCGCGGCCGCGCGCGCGGGGCGCGATGGCACGGCGTCGAGGCTGCGCGGCATGGGTGCCGTCATCGCCTCGCTGCTGGCCACGCTGCAACTCCTGCTCGGCGCGATCGGGTCGAACGTGGTGCTGGAGCGATCCGAGCCGGACGGGAGTCCGCTCGGCGTCGTGACCGGCGACACGACCTGCGCGGAATGGGTGCTGGAGGGGCGCGCCTGGCGCTGCCCCGACAACATCTGGCGCGTGCGGATCGCGCCGGCGATGGACTTCGCGGGCCTCGGCATCGTGGATGCCGCGAGCGAGATCGAGGCGCAGCGGCAGGCGGCCGCGCTGACGACGCTGGTCCACGAACTGGCGCACGTCTACGACGCGATGGACGACGGCGAGTTCAACGGGTCGCGCGGGCATCCTCGTCCGGACGGGTTCGAGGAGGCGCTCCACATCACCGGGGGACGGCGTCCGTGGGAGCCCAGCCCGTGGTACTGCTGGGCCGCCGGCTTCGACTCGCAGGGCACGTTCCAGGCACCGGCGAGCGAGCGAGCGAGCGCGGAGTGGTACGCGTGCGAGGTCGCGCGCACCGGACGCCTCCAGTAGCCACGCCTAACGGCGCAGGGCGAGCGCGCGCAACAGGGTCTCGTGGATCGCGGTGTTCGAGGTGACGGAGTAGCCGGCGTCGATCGTGCGCGCGCCCGCGCCATCCGTCAGGCGGCCGCCGGCCTCCTCCACGATTACCTGCAGCGCAGCGATGTCCCACGGGGAGATATCGCCCTCCAGCATCACTTCCGCCGCGCCCTCCGCGACCAAGCAGTGGCTCCAGAAGTCGCCGAAGCCGCGCGTCCGCCACGCCTCCGCCAGCAGCGATTCGAACGCGGCACCCCACCGGTCGAGGCACAACCGGTGCGCGCCGTACAGCACCTGCGCCTCCGCGACCGCGCCGATGGAGGACACCTCGATGCGCTCGGGCGCGCCGCCGCGCACCGCCGTGGCCG
>JAQCJS010000122.1 GCA_027592975.1 Chloroflexota bacterium | reverse complement strand
CGCTTCGCCGCGGGCGAGGTCGCCGAGCCGGTGCGCGCGCAGGGCCGCTTCGACGGCTCGGATCGCCAGTGGCGCGGCGCGCTGATGCAGGCGCTGCGCGACGCCCACGCCGACAGCGGAACATCCGTCACCGAGCGCGCGGGGCCGCGTGGGGCTGGGCACCGCGCCCAGTCCCTAAGTCCCGCACGCAGGGGGACGATCTGCCACTGCCCGCGCGTGCGCCCGGAGAGACACTCCTCTCGAAGCCTCGAAGGGAGCCTCCCGATGACCCATCTCGTGCTTTCGAGCCGACGCACCTGGCTGCACGCGGCGCTGCTGGTGATGGCGGCGGGCGCACTGACCGTCGGACTGGGCTGCGACAGCTCCACGTTCGATGGGCGCGTCCAGGTGGGCCTGCAGAACACCACCGGCGACCCGGCGAACATGTGGGTGGGCCACGCGACGGAGGCACCAGGTGGCAGCCAGGTGCCGGTGAAGAACTCCATCTTCGTGTGGGTGGAGGTGAAGGTGCGCGCCGACAAGAACCAGGAGGGCGTCTACGCGAAGAGCATCGCGGACTGCTCCGCCGGGTACGACTGCTTCTTCGCGGACACGCTGCTGGTGAACGTCGCGCAGGGCGGAAGAACCGAGTCGAAGAAGTTCGACCTCTACAACGAGATCGGCGACTACGCGGACAAGGTGTACGCCGTCTGGGACGGGAAGACGTTGACGCTGTCGGAGCGGCCGGCTCGTTAGCCCCCCAGCGCCACCCGCATCCCATCCGTCATTCGTATCGTGATAGCCATCCGGGGGCGCCTCGCGCTATACGTCGGCTGAACGGCAGTGGTGGCGAGACGGAGGACAAGATGGCGGAACGCGTATACGGGGACGGGCGATATCTGGTGGAGATCGTCCCGAACGTCGGCCCCTACGGAAACAACGCATACATCCTGAGCGGGCCGAACCGCGGCTCCGTCACGATCGTGGACGCCCCCGAGGGGGCCGAGGCGATCCTGGAAGCCGTCGGACGCCGCCGCATCGAGCGCATCGTGGTGACGCACTCGCACTTCGACCACTGGGGCGGCTTCGATGTGCTGCGCGCGGCGACGGACGCGCCGGTCTACGCGGGCGCGGAGGAGACCGACGTGGACGCCTCACGCGAGGTGAAGCGAGTGGCCCACGGCGCGACGTTCGACATCGGCGGGGCGACGGCGCGGGTGCTGCACACGCCGGGGCACACGCCCGGATCGATCTGCCTGCACTTCGGCGGCGCGGTGCTGACCGGCGACACGCTGTTCCCCGGCGGCCCCGGCCGGACCCGCACGAACGAGGCACTGCAGCAGGAGATCGCCTCGATCAAGCAGCACCTGCTGCAGCTGCAGCCCGACACGGTCGTCCTCCCCGGCCACGGCGGCACCACCACGATCGCGAAGGCGGCGGAGGAGTACGCCGTCTTCGCGGGCAAGGAGCACCCGGCCGACCTGAGCGGCGATGTGCTCTGGCTGGACTCCTAGCGCCGCCGAGATCGCGCGAGCGTGCCGCCGGGTCGATGCGCCTCGACCTGGCGGCCGCCTCGCCACGTTGAATCCCCCCCGCGCGGCGGCTACGATCGACCGCGCCCCCTCAACATCCGACGATCCACCGGGAGTCCCGTGACGACTGACGCCTTCACGCTTGCGCCCGTCACGCACACTCTGGACAACGGCCTCCGGCTCCTGATCACGCCGATGCCGTACGCCCGGTCCGTCTCGATCTCCGTCTACTTCGCCGCTGGATCGCGCTACGAGCCGGCCGAGGCGGACGCGGGGCTCTCGCACTTCCTCGAGCACCTGTGCTTCAAGGGGACGGCCCGCCGCCCGAAGCCGCTGGACATCTCCATGGAACTGGACGCGATCGGCGGCAACATCAACGCCGCGACGAACCGCGAGCTGACCGTCTACTACGCGAAGGTCACGCCGGAGCACCTGGAGCAGGCGACGGACGTGCTGGCGGACATGCTCCGCAACTCCACGCTGATCGACTCCGAGATCGAGCGCGAGCGCGGGGTGATCCTCGAAGAGCTCGCCGCGGTGGAGGACTCGCCCACAGAGCAGGTGAGCGTGCTGCTAGACAGCCAGCTCTGGCCAGGCCAGCCGCACGGCCGCGACGTGGCCGGCACCGTGCAGTCCGTGACGGAGATGCCGAACCCGCGCATCGTGGACTACTACCACCGCCAGTACGTGCCGAACGCCACGGTGGTCTCGCTTGCCGGCGCGATCTCCTCGGAGGCCGCGCTGGATCTCGTGCAGCGGCACTTCGGCGACTGGAAGCCCGGCGTCCCGCACGACTGGGTGCGCCACGCGGAGAAGCCACAAGGCCCGCGCATCGCGCTGCTGGAGAAGGACACGGAGCAGGCGCACGTCGCCATCGGCATGCGCGGCCTGTGCTCCACGGACGACGATCGCTACGCGCTGGACCTGTTCTCGATCATCCTCGGCGAGGGGATGTCGTCGCGGTTGTTCTCGCGGCTGCGCGAGGAGCTGGGGCTCTGCTACGACATCCACTCCTACATGTCCACGCTGCTGGACACGGGCATGTTCGGCATCTACGCCGGCGTGGATCCGGACAGCACCACGGAGACCGTGCACGAGATCGCGCGCGAGCTCGCGCGGTCGCTGGGCCCCGTGGACGCGGACGAGCTGTCGCGCGCGAAGGCCGTCTCCCGCTCCCGCACGCAGCTCCGGCTGGAGGACACGCGATCCGTCTCCGCGATGTACGGATCGCTCGCCGTCCTCGGCCTGCCGATGCGCACGCCGGAGGAGGCGCTGGCGCGCTCGCAGGCCGTGACGATGGAGGACGTGCGCCGCGTTGCCGCGCGCGTGATCCGCGAGGACGCGCTGCACCTGTCGATCGTCGGCCCGGTGGACGGCGCTCCGGATCCGCGCGCGCTGACGCTGGGCGGCTAGCGGTGCAGCCGCTGGTCACGCCCGCGGATCCGGAGCGCTTCATCCTCGTCGCGCGGCGCGTGGAGGACGGGCGCTTCCTCTTCGCGCAGTGGGGCGACTGGCCCCACCCCACGATGATCTCCACGCTGCCGCCGTCCGAGCACGAAGGCTTCGCCGCGGGCATCGAATCGCTGCTCCACGGGCGGATGCGCGTGCGCGTCGTCGGCACGCCCCGGCTCGCGAGCGAGCGCGTCCCCGTGCGCATCCCGCACCCGCGTGGCGGTGGCCCCATGCTCGGCTGGCTCCAGCCCGTCGCCGTGGAGGTGACCGGGGAGCCCGCCCCCGACGCGCTGATCGAGGGCGTCACCACGCTCCCGCTGGACGAGGCGATGGACGCGCTGGCCACGGACGTGGAACGCGCGGCCTTCCGCGCCGGCGCCGCAGCCTTCGCGGCGTTCCGTTACCAGGCGTAGGCACGCATGACCTCCGCTCCGCGGGACGGCCTCCCCCCAGGCTTTGCCTGGCGCGAGCCGCCGATCGCCACGACCGGCGTGACGGAGCGCGGCTTCACGATCGACCTCGATGACGCCAGCGGGAGCGAACGCATCCCCGGGGTGCTGTGGGCGCCGGAGCGGGCGGACGGCGAGACCGCCTCGCTGCCGCTGGTGCTGATGGGCCACGGCGGGCAGTCCCACAAGCGATCCGGCCGCATGGCGGCGATCGGCCGGAGGCTCGCGCGGCGGCAGGGCTTCCTCGCCGCCTCCATCGACCAGCCCGGCCACGGCGAGCGCGGCCCGCTGACGGACGATCCCGACGACACGCGCTATCGGGCAATGTGGCAGCGCGAGGACGTGGTGCCTCGTGCGGTGGCGCAGTGGCGCGCGGTCACGCGCACGCTGGCGGCGCTGCCGGAGGTGGACGAGAAGCGCATCGGCTACTGGGGGCTCTCGATGGGCAGCATGTTCGGCATGCCGTTCATCGCGGACGAGCCGATGATCCACGCGGCCGTCCTCGGACTCGTCGGGCTCGCGGGGCCCAGCGTGGAGCGCAGCGGCATCGCGCCGCACCTCGAAGCCGCCGCGCCGCGCATCGCGTGCCCGGTGATGTGGGTCCTGCAATGGGACGACGAGCGCTTCCACCGCGCGGGGTCGCTGGCGCTGTTCGACCTCATCGGGCGAGACGTCCCGGGCGGCGCGAACAAGCGGCTGATCGCGTTCCCCGGCCTGCACGACGCCGCCCCCGACGAGTCCACGGTGCTGACGCGGGAGTTCCTCGGAGGCGCGCTGTCGCGGTAGGTCGTACGGGAGGGCCGTTCCCCGAGCGCCGGTGGCGAGGCTAGACGTGCTCCCAGACGACGCGGTCGTCCGGCAGTTCGATGCGGCGGACGCGGCCGTCCTCCACCAGCACCTGCAGGTGGGAGAGCGTCTCGCCCATGGCCGCACGGCGCTTGAAGATGCTGAACGTCTCGTAGGGCTTGCTCCACTCCACGTTCTCGGCGACCTCGGCCGCGCTGATGCGGCCGGTGAGCGCGTGGTAGGCCTCGTCCAGGCGCTCGTCGTGGTGCTGGAGGATCTGCAGGCAGCGCTCCGGGAGATTCTCGATCGTGTCCTGGTGCGCCGGCAGGCCCAGCACGCTGTCCAGATCGGCGACCTTCTGCAGCGAGGCGCGGAACTCGCGCAGCGGCGAGCGGCCGATCTCCTCGTCCTCCACCGCGAGCGAGACGTTCGGGGTGATGCGTGAGAGCACGTGGTCGCCGGTGAAGGTGAACTTGCGCTTCGCGTCGTAGATGCAGAGGTGGCCGGGGGTGTGACCCGGCGTCCACACCGCCTTCAGCGACCAGCCGTCGAACGAGTACTCGTCGCCGTCGTGCAGACGGACGTCCGGCTCGATGCGGCCCAGGGTGCGGGTGGCCATCTCCACCGTGGTGGCGGTGTCCGTGCGCGCGCGGCGGCGCTCCTCGATCTCACGGTCGAGCTCGCGCTCTTCGTTGATCCAGCGGCGGGGGCCGTCGTCCTCGAT
>JAQCJS010000121.1 GCA_027592975.1 Chloroflexota bacterium | reverse complement strand
GCGGATGAACCGCTCTGCGCAGCCGTTGCCCTCTGGGCTGGCCACAACCACGACGTCCACGACACCCACGCCGACGGCATCCCGCTGCCTTCCACCATGGATGCGGGCGAGGGATGGGCGTCCCGCCTGCTCATGGACGCCGTGGGCCTGGACCACCTGGCGACGGCGTGCGACGGCGTCGGCTCGCTGGGGTTCATCGACGCCTTCGGCCTCTCGATGAAGGCGGTCTCGTTCGAGCAGAACCCCGGGTGGATCGCGCGGTACCGCGTCGAGGTGGTCGGCGCGAGCCGCCTGATCGGCCCGCTGCCCCGCCGGTACATGGAGCCGATCCCGACCGCCGTTGGTGTGTCGCTGACGCGCTACGAGCGGGTGATGATCGCCACGCTGCTCAAGCAGCTCCTCCAGCCGTTCGTGATGCTCGGGATCGGGCAACTCCTCGGTCTCCGGTGCCTGTGAAGGTCAGAGAATCCACCGGTGAGTCCACGCGTGGATCCAGCGGTCTCATGGCCGGTCTCACCGGTGGTCTCAGGACGCGGAATTGAATCTGTGAGACCACCTGTGGATCCGCCGGTGAGACTGGATTGACCGCCGGTGAATCCGCCGGTGAGACCGATCCGACCGCGGTGAATCCGCCGGCGTGCACGACCTCCGCAAGCGCGACTCCATCGCGGAACAGCACCTGGCTGTGCACCCGCAGCTCGTGGACCGGCGGCAGATCCGCGAGGTATGGCACCCGGCGCAGTACGTTGGCAGCCCCCAGTTGACTCCGGCGCTCGGCCAGACTCCCACCCGAGATGTGCTGATTTTCTCACATCTGGCGCTGCTTCGTGCATTGTGCGAAAATCAGCACATCGACCGGGTATAAGCACGATGTGTGGAAATCAGCACATCGGCCCCCGAGGGCGGCACGTTATGGCAGAACGATCCTTCCGCATCTACTCCCCCGAGTCCTTTGGTCACGCCATCAGGCACTACCGCGAGCAGGCAGGCCTGACCCAACAACAACTCGCCGACCTCACCGGAATCGACCGGACATACCTCCTGCGCCTTGAGGGAGGGAAGGCTCAATCCGAGCAGTTGCGCCGCATCCTGCGTGTCCTGCAGCAGCTTGGCGTGCGCGTCGTCCTCCAGGAGGCGGAGTGGTGAGTTCCAACGCTCTCGCCGTCTGGTTGTACGGGCACTGCGTTGCGGTCATCGAGCGCGACGACCGTGGACGTTTGCGACTCTCGTACACGGAGGAGGCTCTCGAGGCGTTCACGCCCGGCGTCCCGCTCCTGAGCTGGTCGATGCCGCTTGTGGGAACTCGGTACACGCACGGCCTGGTCAAGCCGTTCCTCGATGGCCTGCTGCCAGAGGGCTATGCGCGCTTCGTCATTGCTGCCGACCACGGGTTGGTGGCGGATGACACCTTCGGTCTGCTCAAGATCCTCGGCCGCGACAGCGCGGGCGCCCTGATCATCATCCCGGACGGGGAAGCACCCCCAGCGGAGTCTTCAACCGCCACCGCGGCGCCCCTGACCGACGAGGAACTCGCGACCCTCGTCGCCCGGCTGCGTGTTGCGCCCCTGGGCGTGGACGAGCACGTCCGGCTGTCGCTCGCCGGAGTACAGGAGAAGCTCGTTCTCACGCGTATGCCGGATGGTCGATGGGGGCGCCCGGTCGACGGGACCCCCTCGACGCACATCCTGAAGCCCCAGATCGCCGCCTATCCGCAGACGGTCGAGAACGAGGCATTCTGCATGCGGCTGGCGAAGATCCTCGGCATGCCGGTCGCTGAAGTGGAGATCGCCACGATCGATGATCGGAAGCTACTCGCCTGGAGGGCGGCGATCGCACTGCGGTCCGCGCGTAGGGAGGATGCGGGGCGGGCCGCCAGCGCGTCGGGCGCGCGCGTAGGCGAGGCTGCGGTCGCTGTCGGCGCAGCGGCACGGCGACCGCGCATGCTCGGTTCACCTCAGTCGGGGGGAGATCGACCGCAGTCTAGCACTGCAGACGGCGGGATTCCCGACGCGGCAGCGGCGGCTGGTCCGCGAGATGGAGGACAGTGTCTCTCGCCCTCGTGCCGATGCGGTCCACGTGGAGCCCCCCGCGGGTGGTCAGCGCACTGTGGCGTCGGATACTCTCCGCGTGATCGGGACCACCCTCGAGCGCGCGCACAGGTCCGGAGCACGACGATGGTAGACGATGCGAAGCTTCCGATGGCGGCGACGCGCGACCACGTAGATGCCGTGATCGTGGGTGCCGGGCTGGCGGGGCTCTACATGCTCCACCGGCTGCGCGGCCTCGGACTCTCGGCGCGCGTGATCGAGGCGGGCGCCGACGTGGGTGGCACGTGGTACTGGAATCGCTATCCGGGGGCGCGCTGCGACGTGGAGAGCATGGAGTACTCGTACTCCTTCTCGAAGGAACTGCAGCAGGAGTGGCACTGGAACGAGCGCTACGCCGGGCAGCCGGAGATCCTGCGGTACGTCGGGCACGTCGCGGACCGCTTTGACCTGCGGCGCGACATCCAGTTCGACACTCGCGTGACCGCAGCCACGTTCGATGAGGCGACGAGCCGCTGGGCGATCGAGACGGACCGCGGCGACCGGGTCTCGGCGCAGTTCTGCATCATGGCGACCGGCTGTCTCTCCAGCACGCAGGAGCCACAGTTCGCCGGCCTCGATACGTTCGAGGGGGACTGGTATCACACCGGCCGCTGGCCGCACGAGGGCGTCGACTTCACCGGCAAACGCGTCGGCGTGATCGGCACCGGTTCATCAGCGATCCAGTCGATCCCGATCATCGCGCAGCAGGCGGCCCGCCTCACGGTGTTCCAGCGGACGCCCAACTACAGTGTCCCCGCGCGAAACGCCCCCATGGATCCTGACTACGAGGAGCGGATCAAGGCGGAGTACGACCACCTGCGGCAGCGGGAGCGCGCCTCTCGCGCCGGCGTCGTGCTGCTGGGGCTCCCCGACCAGGCGGCGCTCCAGGTCAGCGCCGAAGAGCGCGAACGCGCCTTCGAGGCGCGCTGGGGGCGCGGGGGGCTGGGCATCACCCGGGCGTTCACGGATCTCCTCGTCAGCCGCGAGGCGAACGAGACGGCCGCGGAGTTCGTGCGCGCGAAGATCCGCGCGATCGTTCGCGATCCGGCCGTCGCCGAGAGGCTCACACCGCGCGACTACCCGATCGGCACGAAGCGCCTCTGCGCCGACACCGACTACTACGAGACGTTCAACCGCGACAACGTCGCGCTGGTCGATGTGCGCAGGGCACCGATCGAGGAGATCACGCCCCGAGGCGTGCGCACGCGCGACGCGGAGTACGAGTTGGACGCGATCGTCTTCGCGATCGGCTTCGACGCGATGACGGGGGCGTTGCTCGGGATCGACATTCGCGGCAGGTCGGGCGTGGCGCTGCGGGAGCAGTGGGCGGCCGGGCCGCGCTCGTACCTCGGGCTGTCGATCGCGGGCTTCCCCAACCTGTTCACGATCACCGGCCCCGGGAGCCCCTCCGTGCTGAGCAACATGATCGTCTCGATCGAACAGCACGTGGACTGGATCGCCGACTGCCTGGCGCACCTGAACGCGCATGGCCTCGACACGATCGAGGCGAGCGACGCCGCACAGGAGGCATGGGTGGAGCACGTGAATGACGTCGCGCACGCCACGCTCTATCCGCAGGCGAACTCGTGGTACATGGGGGCGAACATCCCGGGCAAGCCGCGCGTGTTCATGCCGTACATCGGCGGCGTCGGCGCGTATCGTGAGAAGTGCGACGAGGTCGCCGCGAAGGGGTACGAGGGCTTCACGCTGTCCGCCGGGTGAACGGTGCCGATGCACTTCGGCGCCGTTCCGGCAGTGGTTTCGGCACCAGGATCGGTAGTGGTGCGGTCAGCGGCGGCCGTCAGGCGAGAATGCCGGCTCCGTGCGGCTCGACGGTCGAAAGCTCCAGGCCGTGCCGACGGTCGACGAGGTCCTGAGAGGGCTCCACGGCGCGCGACGGCTCGGGAACCGCGCGCTACCGGTCGCCATCCGATGATCCCGATCTGCTGCGCGACCTCGGCGGCTTCCGCCGCACGCTGATCTCGATGCGGCTGTGGGGACATGCCTGCACGGATCGCTTGGCGAAGTCGGCAATCCGGACTCATGTGATGGGCCTCCGCCGAAAGCTACGCCGAGTCGCTGCGGACGAGGTGATTCGTGCGCGGCCGAGACCCGGTTATCAGCTGGTCCAGGAGGTGCGGGGCCTTCATACGGTGTAAGTGGCCGACTCCGCTGAGGCTGATGATGATTCTGGGCTGTCTGAGCGATGCGCCCGCGCGCCGTGAACGCCCCCAATCTCGATCGTGGCCTCGGCGCTATGCGCGCGGACGCGGTGGCCTCGCGATGAACGCGCCGGCGAACTCTGGAGTAGCTCGCTGGGAACGCCAGACCTAGGAAATCACGTTTGTAGCGCTACCTCTGACTGTGTCAGGATGCGCTCGCACGCCTTTGTACGCGCGTGCAGTTGGGGCCAGAACGGTGCTAACGCGGGCGTCGGCGGTTCTCGTCTCGTTGATCCTGCTCACCGTCGCATCAGGCGAACGTGCAACGGCACAGGTGCCGCCCGGCGGCTTCGCGGGCGTACCAGTGTTTAGCAGCCAGGGGCTCGGGGCTGCCGTATTCGTCGGGCGAACGGTCGCTGAGCTCGAGCAGGCCGATCGCGCGGTCGGCGCTACTGGCGCGTGGATCCAGGATGCCGCCGGTCGGATGCAGCTCGTCATTGTCGATGCGGGTCAGCCACGCCGACCCCAGCATGACCGTGTCGATGGCCGCGCGGATACCCAGGTGCGCGTCGGAGATCACGAGTCGGACATCGGCCAGACCCCGGGCCCGCAGTGAGCGCAGGAATTCCGTCCAGAAGGCACCGTCTTCGCTGTCGCCCACCGCCAGGCCCAGCACCTCCCGGTCACCAGTGATGGTCACACCGGTGGCGACCACGACGGCTC
>JAQCJS010000120.1 GCA_027592975.1 Chloroflexota bacterium | reverse complement strand
GATTCACCAGCGGCGTGCCGATGCCGAGGATCTGCTTGAACACCTCGGTCGCCTGGATCGAGCCGACGATCCCCGTGATCGCGCCGAGCACACCCGCCTCCGCGCAGGAGGGGACGAGCCCCGGCGGCGGGGGATCCGGGTAGAGGCACCGGTAGCAGCCCTGCCCGGGCTTGTAGACGGTCGCCTGCCCGTCGAAGAGCAGGATCGCGCCGTCCACCAGCGTCTTGCCGGCCAGGTAACACGCGTCGTTCACCAGGTAGCGGGTGGCGAAGTTGTCCGCACCGTTCACCACGATGTCGTAGTCCGCGATGATCTCCATCGCGTTGTCGCTGGTGATCGGCATGTGGTGGGTGACCACCTGCGCGTGCGGGTTGTACGCCTCCAGCGTCTCCTTCGCGGAGACGATCTTCGGCCGGCCCACGTCCGCGGTCTGGTGCAGCACCTGCCGCTGCAGGTTCGAAAGGTCGACCACGTCGAACTCGACGAGGCCGATCTTCCCGACGCCGGCGAGCGCCAGGTAGAGCGCGACCGGACCGCCGAGGCCGCCCGCGCCCACCACGAGCACCTTCGCGCCACGCAGCTTGCGCTGCCCCTGCGGGCCCACCTGCGGCATGATGATGTGCCGCGAGTACCGCATCACCTCGTCTGGCGTCAGCGCCTCTGATGCCTGATTCGTCATCTCACTCCCCCACGGAACCGCCCGCCAGGGCGGGAATCACTGCCACCTGGTCGCCGTCCTGGACGGGCGTCTCAATGCCGCCCAGGTCGTGGATCTCGGTGTTGTTCAGATACACGTTGATATGCGTCGGCACCCGGCGATCCTCGTCGTACACGAGGTTCGCGAAGCCGGGATACGCCCGCTCCACCGCATCCAGCACCTCCCCCACGGTAGTGCCCTCCACCGTGACGTTCTCGCGGCTCGCCGTGATCCGGCGGAACGGCGACGGGATGTACACGCTCACGGGCACAGGGCCCACCTCCACCGCGCACACGGGCGCTTCACAGCGTCACCGACAGATACCGCTCGCCGGTGTCGCAGAGCATGGTGACCACGCGCTTGCCCGGCCCCAGCTCCCGCGCCACCTTCAGCGACGCCCACACGTTCGCGCCGGCGGAGATCCCGACGAGGAGCCCCTCCTCGCGGGCGAGCCGCTTCGTCATCTCGAAGGCATCCTCGTCACGCACGCCCAGGATCTCGTCGTAGACCTCGCGGTTCAGGACGCCGGGGACGAACGAGGCGCCGATCCCCTGGATCCCGTGGATGCCCGCGCGGCCGCCCTGCAGCACCGGAGCGCGCTGCGGCTCCACGGCCACGATGCGCGCCGCGATCCCCTCGGCGCGGAGCACCTCCCCCACGCCGGTGATGGTCCCGCCGGTGCCGACGCCGGCGACGAAGGCGTCCAGCTGGCCCCCCGTCGCCTCCACGATCTCCCGCGCTGTCGTCTCGCGGTGCACGGCCGGGTTCGCCGGGTTCTCGAACTGGCCGAGCATGACGTACTGCTTCTTCTGCACCAGCTCCTGCGCGGCGACGACCGCTCCGGTCATCCCCTCAATCGCGGGGGTCAGGAGGAGCTCCGCGCCAAACCGCTCCAGCAGGCGGCGCCGCTCCAGGCTCATGTCCTCCGGCATCGTCAGGACCAGCCGGTACCCCTTCGTGGCGCAGACCATCGCGAGGCCGATGCCGGTGTTCCCGGAGGTCGGCTCCACCAGCGTGTCGCCCGCCTTCAGCGTGCCGTCGCGCTCCGCCGCCTCCACCATCGCCCGGGCGATCCGGTCCTTCACAGAGCCGGCGGGGTTGAAGACCTCGAACTTCCCGAGGACCTCCGCCATCCCGTCCTCGACGACGCGATTCAGGCGCACGAGGGGCGTGCGCCCGATGAGGTCAAGCACCGAGTCCGCGATCGCGGGCTGGCCCGTGGTGGGGCTCGCACTCGGACTCGTGGCGGGGTCTGGGGTCACCACCGGGTCTCCTGCCATTTCTCCGGCTGCCGAGGCTGTCTCGGCTGCCAGTTCAGATTCCGCCGCGGATACCTCGCTCAGATGCTGTAGTTGATGACCCGTTCACGCTCGTGCTCGCGTTCGTGCGCCACGAGGTCAGCAATGGAGACGGAGGCGAGTTTCGCGCGCATGTGGTCGTAGATCTCCTGCCAGACCCACTCCTGGCCACAGACCGCCTCCGCGCCCGGCTCGGGCGCATCCAGGCAGGCCAGCGGCGCCAGCGAGCCCTCCAGCGACTCCAGCACGTCCAGCAGCCGCACCTCCGCGGAGGGCCGCGCGAGCTCGTGCCCGCCGCCGGGGCCGCGGGTGGAGCGCACGAAGCCGTCGCGCCGCAGCTGCGCCAGCAGGTGATCGAGGTAGGACTCCGGGATCTGACGGCGCGCCGCGATCTCGGAGCGCTGCACGGGGCCCTCGCCCTCGTGCAGGGCGAGCTCGATCAGCGCCCGCACGCCGTAGTCCCCCTTGGTCGAGAGCCGCACGCCGCCACCCGTCCGCACCGCGTGGGCGCCTCGCCGAACAAGCTCGAACGGGGACGCTCATGGATTGTCGACTAAATAGGTCGACATTGTAGCATGCCCTCATTCGAGGCTCGGCCCGGGTGCGCGCGCGTGTCTCTCGTGGCCCGCTACGCGGCGGCGCCGCCGGCGACGGCGGGCACGATCGACACCTCGTCGCCGTCGCCGAGTGCCGTGTCGAGGCCCGCGAGGAAGCGCACGTCCTCGCCGTTGACGTAGACATTGACGAAGCGGCGCAGCCCTCCGTCCTCGTCGCAGAGGCGCTCCCGCATGCCGGGGAACGAGCCTTCAAGCTCGTCGACCAGAGCCGAGAGCGTCGCCCCGTTCGCGTCGATCTTGTCGCGGTCGCCGGTGAGCCCGCGCAGCGGGGTCGGGATCTTCACGCTGACGCTCATTCGTTGCCTTTCTCTTCGAGGGGACTGCCGGCAGCGTTCCGCTGCACTCGAGGGGACTGCCGCTCCTGCCGAAGACACGCTATCTGGGCGACTGGGGCTCTTGTGCTGGTGCGACGCTCGCCTCCGAGGCGGCCCCTCACCCCTCGACGACGTCGCCGGCGAGCGGGTCGACCCGCACGCCGCGCTCCTGCGCCCACGCGAGCGCACGATCGATCTCCTCCGCCTCGCCGTCGATCTCGAGGATCACCCAGCCGATCCGCTCGTCCACGTCGGCCATGCGAATGTTCGTCACGATGTCGAAGGTGTGCCCGATCTGGTAGATGACCGGCTCCTGGATCAGCGCCGGCTCGAAGGAGAAGCGCACACGGCGGCTCGCCATCGCTAGGCTCCCAACCCGGTGGGCGTCCGAGCGCCGCCCGCTGCAGCGAGCGCGCCCTGCCGCTCCTCCAGCGCCTGCGCGAACGCCTCGGCGCGCGCGGGCACCCGCAGCGGCTGCGTCACGTGGTCCATCACCGCCTCCACCGTCTTCAGGCCCGCACCCGTGATGAAGGCGACGGTCTCCTCCTCGGGGCGGATCGCGCCCTGCTCCACGAGCTTCTTGAGGCACGCGATCGTCACGCCGCCCGCCGTCTCAGCGAAGATACCCTCGGTCTCGGCGAGCAGCTTGATGCCCGCGACGATCTCCTCGTCGGTCGCCATCTCCGCCCCGCCGTCCGTCTCCTGCATCTTCTTGAGCGCATAGTAGCCGTCGGCCGGGTTCCCGATCGCCAGCGACCGAGCGATGGTGTCCGGCTTCTGGGGGACGAAGTTGAGCGTCCCCGCCGCGTGGGCCGTCGCGATCGGCGAGCAGCCCGCCGCCTGCGCGCCGAACATGCGAGTGTGCGGCTCGTCGATCAGGCCGAGCGTCGCGAACTCCGTCAGCCCCTTGTGGATCTTCGTGAACAGCGATCCCGATGCCATCGGCACGACGCACACGTCGGGCGAGCGCCAGCCGAGCTGCTCCGCGACCTCGAAGCCGAGCGTGCGCGAGCCCTCCGCGTAGTACGGGCGCACGTTGATGTTCACGAACGCCCACGGGTAGCTCTGCGACAGCTCCGTGCAGAGCCGGTTCACGTCGTCGTAGTTGCCGTCCACCATCACCAGCGTCGGGTTGTAGATCGCGCTGCCGACGACCTTGCCGCGCTCGAGGTCGTCGGGGATGAAAACGTAGACGCCCATGCCCGCCCGCGCGGCGTGCGCGCACACCGCGTTCGCCAGGTTCCCCGTCGAGGCGCAGGCGATCGAGTCGAAGCCGAACTGCCGGGCGCGCGCGATCGCCACGGAGACCACGCGGTCCTTGAACGACCACGTGGGGTTCACCGTGTCGTTCTTCAGCCACAGCGTGCGCAGGCCCAGCGCCTCCGCCAGCCGGTCGGCGCGCTGCAGCGGCGTAAAGCCGGTGCCGATGTCCACGCGGAACTCGGGATCGCACGGGAGCAGGTCGGCGTAGCGCCAGAGCGTCGTCGGGCCGGCCGCGATGCTCTCGCGGGTCACCTGCCCGCGCATGGCGTCGTAGTCGTAGGCCACCTCCAGCGGCCCGAAGCAGAACTCGCAGGAGAAGATCGGGTCGAGCGGGTACTCCCGCCCACATTCCCGACAACGAAGGGCGCGCTCAAAGGACATGGTGGTCAGCTCCGGATCAGATGGACTCGCGGTGGCGTGGGCGCCCGGTGCTCGCACGCCCCGGGGGCGGCGGAGGCAGACCGGGCTAGCGCATCGCCATTCCGGCGAGCGACATGGAGCCGCGCAGACAGGGGACGGGGAGCTGCATGGGAGCGCCTCAGTTCATCGCTCCCGGCGCCGCCATCTCAGCGACGACCGGGTCGGCAGTGGCACCGCACCCCCTCGGCCGGGGACGGTTGCCGTGGCTTCGTCGGGCCGATGTCCCTCAGCCACTCATGATGAACGGCCCCGGATCGCTCGCGCGGCCCGGGACGCACGTCGAGGCTAGGCGCGCCCTCCCCGCGAGTCAAGACGTAACGCGGGGCGCGGGGCGCGGGGCGCGGGGCGCGGGGCGCGGGGCGCGGGG
>JAQCJS010000119.1 GCA_027592975.1 Chloroflexota bacterium | reverse complement strand
CCCAGACGAGATCCCGGCGGGCACGGTCATCCTCGTCGTCCGTTAGGCCGCGCCGCCGGACGGCCCCGCCGCGACGAACCGCTTACCTCGGTCTGCGGGCGAGCGTATGCTCGCGCGCAGGGGGCCGGGTCCGGTGGATGGCCCCACGGGGCGACCCTGATCGCCAGACCTGATCGCCAGCCCTGAACGACAGCCCTGCCCGGCAGCTTCGGTAGACAGCAACGTGGAGACCGCCCGTGACCACACCCACATGGCTCGATGCCGTGTCCGTCATCGGCAGTGATGGCAGCGACGACTACGTCCTCACCCCGACCGGCCACTCGACGCGCTACGAGACGACCGCGCCAGGGCTGGTCGCGCTGCTGCGGAGCACTGCGGCAACGATCGCCGCCGAGGAATTCGAGCGCGCGGATGCAATTGCGCTGGACGCTCAGCGCCAGTTCCGTCGTGTGGCGGGCCAGGCGAACCTCGTCGGGATGCTTGCGGCGTGGCTGAGCGCCGCCGTGCTGCTCGCCGCGCTCCTGGACGCCGCCGGGCCGGTGCTCCTCGCCACCGGGATCGGCGGATCGGTCGTGGGAGCGTACGGAGTGTTCCTCATGCAGCGACTGCGGCAGCAGCATCTGCTGCAGCGCTGGATGACTGCTCGTGCCGAGGCCGAGGAGTTCCGCCATCGCTACTTCGAGGTAGTCACGCTGACACCTCCACAGAACGACGTCGCTGCCGGCGCGCCCTCGACATCGATGCTGCAACTCGAGTATTTCCGGCGCTACCAGTTGGATGTGCAGTCGCGCTACTACGACATCCGCCAGCGGCAGCACCAGCGGTCGTCCGATCGCACCATCACATACGCAGCCGCCGCTGCTTTCACGGCTGCGCTATCGACCGGGCTTGCCGGGCTGCTCGGCGCGGGTGAGGGCACGGACTGGGCCGGACTGGCCGCTCTGGGCATCGTTGGGGCCTCGATCGCGACATACGCCGGGGTACGGGAGTCGATCACGCAGGACTCCCGGAACGCCGAGCGCTACGGCCGCACGCGGGCCGCTCTGCGCGAGGTCCACACACACCTGGACGAGGTGCGCGAGGCCGTGAGCCACGGGAACCGCGCAGCCCTCGAGGAGTTCGTCGCGGCGGTACACGAGCACCTCTCGGTCGAGCATCGGCAGTGGCTCACGGAGGCCGACGCCACGCGCACCGGACTCGCGCGCCTCGAGCGGGCGCTGCGCGGAGAACACGAGGCGGACCCGGCGCAGCCCGGCATGACGCCGGCCAGTCCAGCACCGACCAACGGAGCGGACTAGGCGAAACTAGGCGAACGCGAACGCCCAGACGACGCTCATGACGGCGCCCGCGATCAGCATGTTGCGGGCGGTGTCGGCGTTCTTCCCGCGCACCGCGAAGTACGCGACGACGCCACCTATCAGTCCCCCGAGCGCCGGCGCCAGCCACCACGCGAGGTGTACCTCGCCGGCTACCTGCGCCGTCGGTGAGCTGTCGGCTCCATCCGGATGCATCGGCTCCCGATATACGGGCGTGGGGGCCGCGACCGTCGGTTGCGGGGCGGCAACTGCAGGCGGGGCTGAGGCGGGCGCCTCGTGCGCGCTCAGGCTCGACTCAAACGCTGCCAGATCTTGCTCGGTGCGGACCAGCAAGTCGTCGCGCCGCCGGAACTGCCGTACCAGAGCGCGGAGATCGGCATGATCGTGCCCGCTCGCGAGACGGGCTCGTAACTCCTTCACGACCTCCGCCTGCATGTCAGGCGCCATCACGCCGGGTGCACCGATTTCGATCTTCAAGTCGTAGAGGTACGAAGCGGGCACGGGCGGCACCGGCGGGAGGGGATCGGGCAGTGGTGGAGCCGAAGGCAGTGTGCTCAGCGCTCGATTCAGCGCGGCAAACGCGGCCTTGTCGCCGGAGACGTAGTCAACGCGATGGAGTTCGGCGAGGTGCGGCGGCATCAGGCTATCGGCCACGCTGCGACCGACCATCACTGGCAAGATTGGCTTGCCCAGGTCAAGTGCATACTGGTACTCGGCCATGCAAGCGCGCGAGTCGAGCGATGACGTGCTCACGGCGCAGACGAACACCTCGCACATCCGGATCTCCTCCAGGATGTGATCCCACCAGCGCTGCCCGCCAGTGAGTTCCTGGTCGAGCCACGGCTGGTGCCCGAGGCTGCGGATGTCCCCAGCAAGTACGCCCAGGGGTTGGCTGTCCTAGCGGCTGTAGCTGAGGAATACAGTAGCCATGCTCCGCCTCCACTCGACGTGGTCGGCCACCCACAGGACTTATAGCACGCGCGCGATCTCGCTGTCGTCGGGGTCTTCCGCCGCCGGCATCAACTGACACCATCACCCACGGCTACGCGGACAGTTGCCGATCCGCGAGCGCGTGCATGCCGTGCAGCGCCTCCGGCGGATACGGGTACAACTCACTCCCACGCATCCGCCGCCCCGCTTCCACGACCACCTCGAGGTGATCGCGACTGAGTGCGCCGGGCGAGGTCAGTCCGAGCGAATGCACCACGGTCATCAGGTCGTCCTGCACGGCCAGCGCGTAGTTCGCGATACGCGTGGACTTCTGCCTTGTCACAAGCCCGCGTTGACGCCAGTGGCTCTGCGTGGCAACGCCCGTCGGGCACTCATTCGTGTGACACCGCAGGGCCTGAATGCAACCCAGCGCAAACAGGAAGCCTCGACCGACGTTCACGAGATCCGCGCCGAGCGCCAGCACCAGTGCGGCGTCCGCACCGGTCACCACCCGACCAGCGCCAATCACCGTGACGCGGTCGCGCACCCCGTACTGTCGGTAGGCGTCGTCGACCGCAACAATTGCGTCGCGGAGCGGCAACCCCATGTGATCGGCAAGCGAGAGCGGCGCCGCCCCAGTCCCGCCCTCTGCTCCGTCTACCGAGAGATAGTCCGGGCCGCGTCCCTCCTCGGCGAGCGTGCGGGCGAGCTCCTCGATGAACCCGGCATCTCCGATCACGACCTTCACCCCGACTGGCACGGGCACCTCAGCCTTGATCCGCTCAACAAAATCGATGAGCTCACGCACCGATGAGAATTCGCTGAAGCGGTTCGGGGACAGCGAGGGACGCCCAGCAGGGATACCCCGGATTCGTGCGATCTCCTCGGTCACCTTCGCCCCCGGGAGGATGCCTCCCTTGCCAGGTTTCGCTCCCTGGCCGACCTTCACCTCGATCGCGCGAACCTCCCGCATCTCCCCGATCTCGCGGAGACGTCGCCAGTCCAACTCGCCGTCCGCCGTCCGCACGCCGTACTTCGCCGGCCCAACCTGGAAGATCAGGTCACATCCGCCAGACAGGTGATGCGGCGACAGCCCGCCCTCGCCGGTGTTCAGATAGCACTCGGCCTGCGCCGCCCCGCCCGAGAGTGCGCGCACCGCCGACGCGGACAGCGCGCCGAACGACATTGGCGCGACGTTGATACGCGAGCCTGTCGCGAATGGCCGCGGACGCTCGGGCCCAATCACATGAGGCGAGGTGTCCACCACCGCCTCTTCGTGCAGCGTCGGGAACGGCGAGGGTAGGAAGTGGTAGTGACCAGGCCTGTCCACGTCCTGTTGCGTGCCGAACCCGACCGCGCTGCTCAGGCCTTTGGAGGCCTGATACACCCACGACCGCTGCGCGCGATTGAAGGGGCGCTCCTCAAGGTCACTCGTGACGATGTACTGGCGGAGCTCAGGCCCCACCTTCTCCACGAGGTACCGGAGACGGCCCAGCAGCGGGTACACGCGTCGCACCGCGTGACGCTCCTGCACGAGATCCTGCATGGCCAGGAGCGCCAGCGCGACAGACAACACCAATGCGATCGTCCACCAGTACGGCATCCCTGCCTCCGGTCATACGAACCGAGGATGGAATAAGCATCGGCTGTGTGGTGAGGTTCCGCAGGTCTGCTGGCAGGGTCGACACAGCGCAGGGCGCCGGATAGGTGCCCTGCGTCATGGTTCAGCACGGCCTCGCGCCGTCCTCACTAGGCGAGATCGAACCGGTCGAGGTTCATCACCTTGTCCCACGCCGAAACGAAGTCGCGTACGAACTTGTCCTTCGCGTCATCCGCAGCGTAGACCTCCGCAATGGCGCGGAGCTGCGAGTTCGCCCCGAAGATCAAGTCGACGCGGCTGGCGATCCACCGGGCGGCGCCGGTCGTGCGGTCGCGCCCCTCGAACGTGTCCTCGGCCTCGGAGGTCGCTTGCCACTCCGTCCCGATGTCGAGCAGGTTCACGAAGAAGTCGTTCGTCAGCCGTCCGGGCTGATCCGTGAACACGCCGAGCGGCGAGCCGCCGCTGCTGGCGCCCAACACGCGCATCCCGGCCACGAGTACGGTCATCTCGGGGGCGCTCAGCGTCAGCATGTGTGCGCGGTCCAGCAACAGCTCCTCGGCGCGGTGCTTCAAGCCCTCCGCGAGGTAATTGCGGAACCCGTCGGCCTTCAACTTCAGCGCATCGAACGATTCGGCGTCCGTCTGCTCCGGAGGTGCGTCGGTGCGGCCCGGGGTGAAGGGCACCCCGATGTCGAAGCCAGCTTCGTGCGCCGCCTGTTCCACGGCCGCGCAGCCGCCGAGGACAATCAGGTCAGCGAGGGAGACACGCTTGCCGCCGCTCTGTGCCTGGTTGAACGATTGCTGAACGCCTTCGAGCGTCTGCAGGATGCCGGCCAGCTCCGTGGGGTTATTGACCGGCCAGTCCCTCTGCGGCTGCAGGCGGAGCCGGGCGCCGTTCGCGCCGCCGCGCATGTCCGTGCCACGGAACGTCGCAGCCGACGCCCATGCGGTGGTGACCAACTGCGAGATCGAGAGGCCTGAGGCGAGAAGCCCAGCCTTCAGCTTGGCGATATCCGCAGCATCAACCAGCAGGTGGTCAACGGGCGGCACCGGATCCTGCCAGATCTGCGGCTCGGCCGGCACGAGGGCGCCAAGCCCACGCCCATACGGACCCAGGTCGCGGTGGGTCAGCTTGTACCAGGCCTTCGCAAACGCCTCCGCCAACT
>JAQCJS010000118.1 GCA_027592975.1 Chloroflexota bacterium | reverse complement strand
CGCCTTGCCGGTCACCTGCTTCAGGATCCAGCGGCGCTCGTCAGCGGAGATGTCCTCCGTGACGGTCACCTTGCCCTGGTCCACCTGCTGCTTCGCCCAGTCGTCCACCTTCACGTTGGACAGGCTGCCCAGCTGCTGCTCCGTGTACTCGCGGCGCTCGTCGCGCTCGGCCATGAAGTAGAGCTCGAACTGGAAGTTCCGCTCCACGATCTCGCTCATCTGCCCGGCCTGCAGTTGGTCGACCTTCACGGTGTCCTTCAGATGCCCGGCGGACGGCGGCAGGATCCATCCGAAATCCGGCGTCTGCTGCGGTGTGACCAGGCCCAGCTCGGTCGCCTTCGCGCGGAAGTCGCCGCCGGCGGCAACAGCGTCCCGCAGCTGCACGATCTTGCCTCGCTCCCGCGATCCGACGCCCATCAGGTGGAACTGCGTGCCTGCGGTGCCCACCTCGGCCTCGAACTTCTTCGCGAGGCGCTCGACGACGACCCTGGCGCGAACCATCCGCTCCCAGGGCTCCTTGTCGATGTAGGCGCTCTCCAGGAAGGCGGCGTAGGAGGTGGCGAAGGTCTCGTCGGAGGCATCCTCCGCGATCGCCATGTTCTTCTTGAGCGCCTGCTTCATGTCGTCCGCGGTGATCTCGCCCACCTCGGGCGCCCCGGCCTGGAGCAGGATCTCCTCGCGGCGGAGCATGTTCACGGCGGTGTCCACCGGGTCGTCTTCGGACTGCGTCCCGCCGGCGATCAGGAACGTCGCACGCTGCTCCACGTCACGCGCGGTGAACGTGGTCTCGCCGACGGTGAGGACGTGTGCGCGCGGGGGGAGGATGACGCCCCAGATGACGCCCGCCGCGGTGATGATCGCCACTGCGATCAGGACGCCGATGGCGATCAGCGTGACGCGATCCTGGGTGACATGCTCGCGTGACTCGCGCTCACGACGATGGGAGGCTTTGGACTGCCCGGATCCGGCCACTCTGACTCATCCTTCCCCGCGAAGACCAGGTCTCTACGCGCGCCGACCGCGTACTCCAACACGCGCACCGGGCCGGGGGGAGCCGCCCGGCCCTCAGCGGGCGCGGGCGTGGCCGGAGTCGTTGCCGCTGGCTAGCGGCGGCCGGAGGATCCGCTCGACAGCCGCACGTGCTCGCCGGTGTACGGCAGCAGTGCGATGGTGCGAGCGCGCTTCACCGCCTGCGCGACGACGCGCTGGTGCTTCGCGCAGGTGCCCACCTTGCGGCGGGGTTCCATCTTGCCGCGGTCTGTGATGTAGCGGCGCAGGAGACCCGCGTCCTTGTAGTCAGCGATATCCGTCTTCGCCTTGCAGAACTCGCAGCCACGAGGCCGACGGAATCCGCCGCCCCCACCGCCGCGACCACCGCCACCGCCGCTACCGCCGCGACGCGGTCGGTCTTCTCGGTCGTCCATCGTCATGTCGCTATCCTCCTGGGCCGCGTGTTCCCGCTGGAACCGGCCTCCTGCCAGACGGAGCGCCCCTAGAAGGGCAGCTCGTCCGGGTCAATGTCGCCTTCGCTGTCGGCGCCCACGGCCATGCCCGGCGCGAGTCCGCCGCCGCGCGGGCCGTCCTCGCGCCCGCCGAGGAATTTCACTTCCTCAGCGATGAGTTCGGTCTTGTACCGCTTCTGTCCGGTCTGCTGGTCGTCCCAGGAGCGGGTCTGCATGCGCCCCTCCACGTAGACCAGCCGGCCCTTCGTCAGGTACTGCGCGCACGTCTCCGCCAGGCGGTTCCACGTCACCACGGAGAACCATTCGGTCTCCTCGCGACGCTGCCCGTCCTGACCCGCGAAGGAGCGCGAGGTCGCCACGTTGAACGTCGTCACGGCGTTCCCGTTCGCGGTATATCGCATCTCCGGGTCTGCACCCAGACGGCCAATGACCATGCACTTGTTCAGCATGTGAGAACCCCCGTTCGGGGCGCGGACTATTCTTCGGGCGTGGCGGCGTCGGCCACTTCCTCGGGCGCGTCAGCGCTGTCGAGGACGGCCGCCGGAGCCATGCTGCCGCGGTCATCGCGCTCGTCACGGTCGCGGCGATCCTCGCGGTCGTCTCGATCGTCACGGTCGTCGCGGTCATCACGGTCGTCGCGATCGCGGTCGCGATCGCGATCGTCGTCACGATCGCGCCCCTGGTAGGGGATGATGCCACGAATCAGCAAGTGCCGGAGCACGGGGTCCGTGATGATCAGCCACGCCTCAAGGGGCGAGGCACCGGTGGCCGGCATCTTCAGCGTCATCAGGACGTACGTGCCGTCCATGTTGCCGTCGATGGGGTACGCCATCCGGCGGCGGCCCCACACGTCCGTCGAGAGCATTTCGCCGCCGTGGGCGGCGATCTGCGCCTCGACCGAGGCGATCGCCGCGGCCGTCTCATCCGCCGACAGGCGCGGATGCAGAATCGTCATCAGTTCGTATTCGTTCACAAGGCCTCCGCTGACCCTGGTCTGAAGGAGGCGGTGGGTTCCGGCAGGGAGCCGGAACCGCCCCGATCAAGCGGTTAATGGACATGAAGTGTAGAGGCCGCGCGCCCGCAGGAGCAAACCCCGCACCCCCAGCCCTCCGAACCCTCCCCTGCACAGCAGCAGGGGCCCTCGTTCTACCGCGCGGGGATACCGGGTGCGGGGTGCTTCGCGCAGAGCTCCTCTACCTCGCGCTTCACGGAGGCGAGCACGGCCTGGTCGGTCGGCGCCGCCAGCACGCGGGCCATCGCCTGGCCGATGAGCGTCATGTCCGCCTCCACGAGCCCGCGCGAGGTGATCGCGGGGGTGCCGAAGCGGATCCCGCCGCCCTCGCGCGGGGGCAGCGTGTCGAAGGGGATCGGGTTGGAGTTCACCACGATGCCCGCCGCCTCCAGCGCGTCCGCCGCCTGCACGCCGTTCAGCCCCATCGGCCGCACATCGACCAGCACGAGGTGGTTGTCCGTGCCGCCGGAGATCAGCGTCATCCCCGTGTCCATGAGCGAGGCGGCCAGCGCCTTCGCGTTCGCCACCACCTGCTGAGAGTGCTGCGCGAACTCCGGGGTGGCGGCTTCCTTGAGCATCACGGCCTTCCCCGCGATCACGTGCATCATCGGCCCGCCCTGCGAGCCCGGGAACACGCCGCGGTCGATCTGACGCCGCAGATCGCGGTCGCACAGCACCATGCCGCCGCGCGGGCCGCGGAGCGTCTTGTGCGTGGAGGTCGTCATGACCTGCGCCAGCCCGGCCGGCGAGGGGTGCGCGCCGCCGGCGACGAGGCCGGCGATGTGCGCCATGTCCGCCATCAGGATCGCGCCGACCTCGTCCGCGATCTCGCGGGCACGCTTGAAGTCCCAGAGCCGGGGGTACGCCGTGGCGCCGACGACGAGGATCTTCGGGCGGTGCTCCTTCGCGAGCGCGTGCATCTCCTCGTAGTCCACCAGGTGCGACTCGCGGTCGACGCCGTAGGAGACGAAGTTGTAGAGCATGCCGCTGGCGCTGACCGGGGATCCGTGCGTCAGGTGCCCGCCCGCGTCCAGCTTCAGGCCCATGACGGTGTCGCCCGGCTTGATCAGGCCCAGGTACACGGCCATGTTCGCCTGCGTGCCGGAGTGCGGCTGGACGTTGGCGTGATCCACGCCGAAGAGCGCCTTCGCGCGATCCCGCGCGAGATCCTCCACGTCGTCCACGAACTCGTTGCCGTGGTAGTAGCGCGCGCCGGGGTAGCCCTCGGCGTACTTGTTGGTGAGGACGGAGCCGACCGCCTCGATCACCGCCGCGCTGGCGTAGTTCTCCGAGGGGATCATCTCCAGCACGCGCGACTGGCGATCCTCCTCGTGCCGGATGGCCGCTGCGACCTCGGGATCGACCTGATCAAGTGCGCCCATGGCGGCCCCCACTTCGTGCTGACTCGTGCAGTCTCGTGCTGTCTGACGCGCCGCGAAGCCCCGTTCTGGAAGGGCCGCGCGGGTATCCCGCGCTTCGCCTGTGAATGCAGGAGCCGTCCCGCCCGCTCCCCGAATCGTACCGCGAGGCGCGGGTGTGCGCGCCCTCGCGCATCTGGTCCCCTCGCCTGCGAAGCGGGAGAGGGATGGGGTGAAGGCCTCCGCGCTTCGATGGGTCGCGCTCGACGAGGTCGCGGAGATCGGGCATGAACGTCACCTACAGAACGTGCTCACCTGTCTCCTCTTCGCAGGCTGTTCCGACCCGCGGCCGGCGGTCCGGTTCAGCGAAGGCTGCCGCAATCTCGCCCTGAAGCGAGTCACGGTGCTCCTTAGCCCGCGCCACTTTGGCCCAAGCGCCCTCGTAAGGCATGCGTCGCCCCTACACCAGCCCGTCGTGCTCGTCCCACGCCCACTGGTTGAGCAGCGGTACCATGCCGCCCACCAGCGAGTGGCCGCCGAGGACGACGGGGACGGGCGAGGCGTTCGCCGCCTCGACGAGCGCGCGGAGGGCGGGATCCTCGATCGCGTCCGCGAGGCCGAGGTCGGCGGCGAAGCGATCGGCACGCGAGGGGCGGATGCCGAGGTGCACCAGTGCCGGGCGGATGTCGATGAATGCGGCGTCACAGAGCTGCGGCAGCAGTTCGCCGAAGGCGCGCGGTGCGCCCGCCTCCGCGATCCACTGGCCCAGCAGCGACCGCGCGGTGCCGTCCGCGTCCGTGCCCGCCGCCTGCATCCCGCGCTCTTCCGCCAGCAGGCGCACGCGGCAGGCCGCCTCGCTCTCCAGGTACTGCCATGTGCGGCTGGAGACGCGCCCCGCCACCAGCACCTCCGCCGTGCGGTCGATGAACACGCGCGCGGCGCGCTGCACCCGCGCCACGTCCAGGCGCTCCGCCGCGATCACCTGTGCGAGGCGCGGCCGGGCGCGGCCGGACAGTCCGATCGCCAGCAGATCGGCCGGCGAATCGAGGTTGTACTGCGTCTCCAGCGTGCGCGGCGGCTCGGTCACCTGAACGCCGTGCTGGTCGCGCAGGCGGCGCGGCACCGTGTTGTCCGCCGCGGGCGGCGGGTCGAGACGTGCGAGCAGCGAGGCGGGCGCGAGACCGAACAGGTCGGCGGAG
>JAQCJS010000117.1 GCA_027592975.1 Chloroflexota bacterium | reverse complement strand
ACTGGCCGCGGCGCGCCTCGGCCGCGCGGAGGTCCGCCTGCGCCTGCTGCAGTTGTGCGGGGAGCGACTCCGTGGTCAGGTTGCCCAGCCGGTCGCCAGCGCGGACGGACGCGCCGACTTCGGCGCTGGTGCTGGTCAGCGTCCCAGCGGTGAGCGCGGTCACTGTCGCCTGCTGAGGCGCCTGCACGAGGCCCGTGTAGAAGAGCTCCGTGCGGATGCGCCCCGGGGCGACCGTGGCGACCTCCACGATCGGCTGCGCGGCGGCCTCCGCTTGGGTCTGCGCCAGGCTGCGGACACCGAAGACGGCGAAGATCAGCAGGCCGACGCACGCGCCGATGGCGCCGCTGATGGCCAGGGGCGAGCGGTAGAGGCGGGGCGCGCCGGGGACGGATGCTGCCATGAGCGGTCTCTCCCGGCCCACCGGCGATTCCGGTGATGATTGCGCCTGCGATTGCGTCGGGACTATACAACCTCATGTCCAGAGCGCATCCGGGGCCCGAGCCCGGCGGCGCCGAGTGTAGCCTACGCTGCGCCCGAGGCCGGACCCGATCACGGGCCGGCACTCGCACCGGACACAAGGAGTCGCATGCACCGCAGATGGCCCTGGTGGATCCTCGTCAGCTGGGCCGCCATCGTGGCTGCCACGGTGCCGCTCCTGCTGTGGGGGCTGGTCGCCGGCTTCCGGTACGCGAACGACTGGTCGAGCGTCGTCACCGCCAGCAGCGCGAGCGTCTCCGGTGACCTGGTCACCGTTGCCACCGTGAATGCCGGGCGGGTCGCCGCGCTGCACGCGACGGCCGGCGCGAGGGTGCGCGCAGGTGACGCGCTCGCCGAGGTGGAATTGCCCGCGCCCGTGCGTACCACTTCCAGCGGCACGCCTGTCCTCGCCTTCCTCGGATCGACCGACCAGCAGGTGACGACGACCGCGCCGGTGGACGGCGTGGTCGCCTCCGTGCTGGTGACGGAGGGCTCCGCGGTGACGGCCGGGCAGACGATCGTCCGGATCATCGACCCCGCGCACCTGCGCGTGACCGCCTACGTGCGCGAGTCGGACATCGCGCGTGTCCACGCGGGCCAGGAGGCGGAGGTCTACCTGGCTGCGCTCGACCGCACGCTGCCGGGGGTGGTGCAGGCGGTGGTGCCGGCCACGCAGGGCGCGTTCGCCACGCCCCCGACCGGCGGGGCGGATCCGAAGGCGGCGACGCCGGTGTTCCCTGTCACCGTGCGCGTGGATCTGAGTGACCATCCGCAGCTCCTCGGCAGCACGGCCGAGGTCAGGATCCGCGTCCGATGACCGATCGGGCGCCCGCCGCGCCGCCGGTCGCGTGACCCGCGTGGTCACGTTCGAGCGCCTGGTCCCGCTCGCGGCCGCGCTGTTTGGCGTCATCGCCGTCATGCTGATCGGCAACGCCCCCGTCAGCACCGTCACCGTGTTCGTGGGCATCCTCGCGCTCGTCGTCGCGGCGGCGGTCGCCACGGGGGTGCGTCAGGCGCGCAGCGCGGTGAACGCACTGCCGCCGCTGGACGAGGCCAATCCGTGGCATCGGCCGGCGACCGCGTGGGCCAGCCGCACGTTTGGCGCGCTGGAGGATCCGAACTTCCGTCCGCTGTTCCTGGGCAACATCGCGCAGTTCAGTTCGATGCAGATGAACCTCGTGGTGCGCGGGTGGCTGGTTTACGACATCACGGGGTCGTTCGCCGCGCTGGGTACCATGGCGCTTGCGAACGCCGTGCCCTCGCTCCTGGTGTCGCCGATCGGCGGCGTGGTGGCGGACCGGGCGAACAAGAAGAACGTGATCCAGCTGGCACAGGCGTACAACGCCGTGAACGCCATGCTGCTGGCGATCCTGGCGGCGGGCTGGTTCGGTCTGCAGCTGGAGTTCTGGCACCTGTTCGCGAGCGCGTTCCTGCAGGGCACCGTGAACTCGATCATGCAGCCCTCGCGGCAGGCGATGATCTCCGACCTCGTGCCGCGCGAGCGGCTGATGAACGCGATCGGGATCAACTCATCCGGGCAGACGTTCATGCAGCTGGTGGGGCCGGGCCTTGCCGGCTTCGTGATCTACTCTCGCGGGGCGGACGTGGTGTTCCTCCTGATCGGCGTCATGTACCTGGCCGCGATGGTGTTCACCGCGGGCCTGCCGGCGAAGCCGCTCTACAGCTTCGTGCGTGGCGAGCGCCCCGGCGGTCGAGGCGGCCACGGCCGTCCGCCCGGAGGCCTGACCGATCTGATCGAGGGCGTGAGGTACCTGGCGCGCGACCGCACGATCGGCCTCGTGCTGCTGGTGAACTTCCTGATCGTCACGGTGTCGCTGCCGTACACGCAGCTGCTGCCCGGCTTCGTGGCTGCGGTGCTGCAGCGCGGTGCATTCGAGCAGGGCCTGCTGCAGAGCATTCAGGGCTTTGGCGCGCTGGCCGGCGCGGTCTTCATCGCCTCCGCCGCATCGAAGGGGCGCGGGAGGCTGCTGGTGGGTTCGGGGGCGCTACTGGGAGCGGCGATCGTGCTGTTCTCCATCTCCACGGTCTACGTGCTCACGATCCCGATCATGGTCGTGCTGGGCTTCGCGCAGGCATGCCGCATGGCGGTGGGGCAGGTGCTGATCCAGGAGTACTCCGAGGAGGAGTACCGCGGGCGGGTGGCGTCCGTCTGGTTCATGGAGTTCGGACTGGTGCAGTTCGGCACCTTCGCCGTGGGCCTGCTGGCCAGCGCTGTCGGGCCGCAGTTGGCGATCGGCGGTCTGGCGGCGGTGCTGCTGGTGGCGATGGCCGTCACGATCGTCGTGAGCCCCACGATCCGCAACCTCGAGTAGCCGCGTGCGCCTGCCGATGGTGCGAGCGCGCCGGCGTGCTCGTGTCACCTCCACAGCGAATCGCAACGTCACGCGGCGCGTGCGCAAGGCCAGCGCCGAACGCCTGCCGCCGCTCGCGCCTACGGTCGAAGGACGCGCCTGCCGGATTGATCAGCGCGAGTCAGCGCTGGAGGGCGGGAGGTCGGCATCAACGCGGAGAATCTGGGCCGGTTGTTCGACCGCCACTTCCGCGGGTTCGGGCTCGGGCTGTTCGTGGCGCACCGGTCGGCGGAGAACCTGGGCTGGCAGATCCGCGTGCGGAACGTCCCGGATGGCTGCGAGTTCCTGGTCGTCGTCCCCATCGCTCCCCGTCCGCCGCTGCGAGGCTGATCGAGCGGCCGGTGCGGCGTGCGTCAGCGATCGGTGACCGGTACGGCGGCAGGCTCTGGTGACGGGATCGCCCGCGCGGGGAGCGCGGGCCGCACGACGAACTCGTAGAACGCGGCGCCGGCCGGGCCGCCGACGAGCGGCCCCAGGATGTACACCCAGAAGCCGCCGCGTGGCCCCGGGATCGCGATCTCGCCCCACCCGGCGAGGAACGCGACGATCCTCGGCCCGAAGTCGCGCGCGGGGTTCCACCCCGCCTGCGTCAGCGGTGCGAAGAGGCTGATCAGCACCGCTACCGTGAAGCCGATGAACAGCGGTGTGGCCGCGCCGGGGGAGACGCCGTTTCGCGGGTCCGTCAGCGCGAAGATCATGAGAACCAGGATCGCCGTCCCCAGTGCCTCGACGCCGAATGCGCCGAGCGGCGAGACCAGCGCCGCCGCGTCCGCGCCGGTGCCGAAGATCGCCGGGTTCGGGAAGTACTCGCCGAAGACCATCGCGGACCGTTCGCTCCCGGCCGCGCCGCGCGTCAGGCCCTCTGCGGCCTCGAACCGATCGATGAGCGGGCCGAAGACGGCGAGCACGACGACGCCCGCGAGCGCGGCGCCGGTGAGCTGCGCCGCCCAGTAGGGGAGCACGCGCGAGCGCGGGAAGTCCGCGGGCCGCAGCAGCGCGAACGCAAGCGTGACCGCCGGGTTGAGGTGCGCCCCGGAGATCGAGGCCGTCGCGTAGATCGCCAGCGTGACGCCGAACCCCCACACGACCGCGACCTGCCACAGCCCCGTGAGCGCGCCGGTGAGGACCGCGGATGCGACGGCGCCGGTGCCGAAGAGCACGAGCAGGAAGGTGCCCAGCACCTCGCCGACCACCATCTTGAGCAGGGGGCTCATGCGCGCTCGCTTCCCATCGGCACACCGGGCTCCTGCGATCCTCGCGCGTCCACACCCAGATCCGCCAGGAGCGCGCGGACGCGGCGCTCGATCTCGTCGCGGATCGGGCGGACGGCCTCGACTCCCTGCCCGGCCGGGTCTTCCAGCTCCCAGTCCAGCACGCGGACGCCCGGGTAGACCGGGCACTCGTCGCCGCAGCCCATCGTGACGATCACGTCCACGCCGCGCGCGACCTCGTCCGTCCAGGGCTTTGGGAACTCGTCCTCGATGGAGATGCCCGCCTCGTGCATGGCGGCGACGGCGGCGGGGTTCAGATCCGCCGCCGGTCCGGAGCCGCCCGAGTAGACCGCGATGCGATCGCCCGCGAGGTGTCGCGTCCAGCCCGCGGCCATCTGCGACCGGCCCGCGTTGTGGACGCAGAGGAAGAGCACGCCGGGCACCGCGCCCGGTGCCGCGCGGTCAGAGGACATCGCGCGCAGGCGCTCGCGCGTCAGCCGCTCCGCGAACACCGGCAGGTACTGCACGACGCGCGCGTGGCTCATCGCGCTCATCGAGTCGTCATAGAGGCGCTCGATCGTGGTGCGTGGGATGTTCGGGAACTCGTGGGCGAGGGCGTCGGTGACTCGGTTCATCGGAAGGGGCCTTTCGTGGGTGTCGGGATCATGCGCAGGTCGCTTCGGCGAGCGTGGTGACACGCGCGGCCACCGCCTCGAACGCGTCATCGAACGCGCGCGGTCGTCTGGCTCGGACGGGGTCGGGGATCGACCAGTGCAGACGACCCACGCGCCCGGTCAGCGCCAGTTCTTCGTTCGCCTCGTCGCACACGGTGACGACGAGGTCGGGCGGGGGGGCGTCCGGCAGCGCGCGCGGCACGGCATCGCCCAGCTCCACGCCGTGACGCGCGGCGGCGCGCGCGGCTTCGATGTGTACGCGCTCGGCCGGGTGCGTCCCGGCGGAGGTGGCGGGCACG
>JAQCJS010000116.1 GCA_027592975.1 Chloroflexota bacterium | reverse complement strand
AACCGTCTCGATGGTCGTCGTGCTGCTGTTCCTGCGCCCGCCGAGCCGCCCGCCGGACCGCCCGGCGTCGTTCGAGGAAGCGGGCACGGCCGAGGTGCGCGCGGGGCGCTAGCGGAGCACCGGCTCTGGCCAGCGCAGCACCTCCGCGGCCGTCCCGCCAAGGATGTGCACGCGATCCTCGTGGCTGAGGAACGGGACGTCCTCGATCCACATGCGCAGGCAGTCGGCGTAGAGCCGGTAGCCGAGCTGCGTGAAGTCCGACTCCCACATCATCCGGCGCGCGCCGAACGCCTGGTAGATGCGCTCGATGTACGGGTGGGTGTCGCGGAACGGGTACGGCTGCGCGGAGGCGTTCGGGATGCTGCCCATCTTCATGTTCACGTTCGGGTGCTTCGCCAGCTCGCGCAGCGCGTCGATGGTGTCGAACGCCTCGTCCAGCGAATGTGCACCGCGCATCCCTGAGTGGTCGATGATCAGGCACAGCTCGGGGTGCCTCGCCGCGACGGGGAGCAGCAGCGGTACCGCCTCGCCGGCAAGCACGGCGATCGGGATGCCCAGGCGCTCGCAGGCCTCCCAGTACCACTCGATCTCCGGGTCGCCGAGGGCCTGCCGCGCGCTGATCTCGCGCGTGTTCCAGCGCCCGCTCATGCGGATGCCGATCATGCCCGGCTGCTCCAGCCAGCGCTCCAGGCGATCCGGCGCGCCCGCGGCGTACGGATCGAAGCGGCCCATCACCGCGAATCGTCCCGGATGGCGCGCGGCGGCCTCCAGTGCGGTGGTGTTGTCCTCGCCGGCCCACACGGGCGGCACGATCACCGCGCGGTCGACGCCCACCGCCTCCATTGCGCCCAGCATTTCCAGCGCGGAGAAGCCATCCGGGTGCGTCCACGGCGCGGCGCCGCGGCCGGGCTGCTTCGGCCACGGGTGCGCGGGCGCGTCCGGGGGATAGATGTGAACCTGGGCGTCAGTGATCACGGCGTCCTCCGGCGCGGAGCATAGCGAGGTTCCCCGGTGCGCGCGCATCGCCGTCGTCCCGGGGCAGCGTTGACGCTTCCGTGTCGCGCGCCTAGAGTCCGCACACCTGTGATCCAGCGAGGAAGCCGGTGCAAGCCCGGCGCGGTCGCGCCACTGTAATCCGCTCACCAACCGGTGACGGAGAGTCAGACCCTCGGATCACGATCAACTGGGACGCGCTATCCCGAAGGAGGCCACTGGTGGCCCGTTTCGCCGACCCTGCGGTCGCCCCGCTGCCTGAGTTCAGTCCGATCCCGCTGCGCGACGTCCTGCCGTGGGCCGTCTTCGCCACCGCGCTCGCCGCGTCGCTGCTCTACCTGTTCGGCATCGAGCAGGGGGCGCTCTCGGTCTTCCCGTCGAACCTGGTGCATGAGTTCGTGCATGACGCCCGGCACCTTGCCGGGCTGCCCTGCCACTAGCCGAGGCGCCGACCGCGTTCGACGGAGATCATCATGCACATGCGGGACCTGCTGGTCCGCGGCATGCTCGCGGGCTGCCTCGCGGGCATCGTCGCGTTCGCCGTGGCGACGGCGTTCGCCGAACCACACATCGAAGCTGCGATCGCGCTCGAAGGGGAGGCGCACGCCCACGCCGATGAGACGGGCGGCTTCGAGATCAGTCGCGGCGTGCAGCGCACGGCCGGACTGCTCGTCGGGCTGGCGGTGCTGGGAGTGTCGTTCGGGGGGCTGCTCGCCGTCGTGTTCGCGCTGGTACACCGTCGGTTCGGGGGACTGGGCATCCGCGGCACGGCGCTGAGCATCGCGTCACTCGGCTTTCTGGCGGTCATCCTCGTGCCGTTCCTGAAGTACCCCCCGAACCCGCCCGCCGTGGGCGACGGCGAGACGATCGGCATGCGGACGGGCGCGTACCTCGGGCTGCTCGTGATCTCGATCCTGCTCGTCGGGGGCGCGGTCTGGCTGCAGCGCACGCTGGCGGCGCGCATGGACGCATGGAGCGCCGCGCTGGCCGCGCTCGGCGCGTTCGTCGTGGGCGTGACCGTCGTGTTCCTCGTGCTCCCCGTCGTGGACGAGGTGCCGGCGGACTTCCCGGCGGAGCTGCTGTGGCGGTTCCGCGTGGGGGCGCTGGCAACGCAGATCGCGCTGTGGGGCGCGATGGGCCTCGCCTTCGGCGCGCTCGTCGAGCGCCGGCGGTAGCGCGGTGCCCGAGCGCGAGCCGACCGAGGTGCCCCCGGCGTCAGTGCCATCCGCACCACCGCGCCCGCGCGCGACGCGGAACATCGTCACGCGCAGCGACGGCAAGCTGGTCAACGTCGCGCGGCACCTCGGTCAGCTATTCGTGTGCGCCAACGGGTGCTGCTGCGGGGATACCGCGTTCGGCGCGGCGCCCAGCCGCAAGGAGCAGCACTACGCCGAGTGGACACGCCGCAAGATGCGCAACCGCGTCCACCTGAACGAGGCGGGCTGCCTGGGCCCGTGCCCGCTGGCGAACGTGACCATGCTGCTGCTGGACGGCCGCACCACGTTCTTCCACTCGATGAACACGGAGTGGCAGCTCCTCGCGCTGTGGGACTATATCGAGGCGCAGGTAGAGGGGGGGCGCTACCTGCCGCCGCCGCCCGAGCTTGCGGAGTACGCCTTCAGCGCCTTCTCGTGGGAGGGCGGCGCGACCCACGACGCCGCCGCCCCTGTGGTGATCGAGCGTGACCGCGAGGTGCGGAGCAACGGCTTCGTGGTGCTCACGCAGGCGGACACGGACCTCCTCGCGTTCTCGCGCGCGGTGCCGCTGATGGCGGACGATTTCCCGCCGGTTCGCGCGTACACCGTGAACCACCTCACGTCCGAGGCGGACGCGATCGCGTTCCTCGATCAGGTCGTGCCGGAGGCGGAGGTCGTGATCGTGCGGCTGCACGGCGGCCGTCCGAGCCTGCCGGGGTTCGAACATCTCTTGCGGCTGGTGGAGCGGAACGACCAGTGGCTGATCGCGATGCCGGGCACGGAGGATCTCGACCCGGATCTGACAGCGTGCTCCAACGCCGGTGTGCCGATCGCGCACGAGCTGAAGGCGTACTTCCAGTACAGCGGCGTGGACAACTATCAGCAGGCGCTCTACTTCCTGTCCGACCACCTGCTCGCGAGCGGGTACGGCTACCTCCCACCGATCGAGCAGCCTCGGACGGGCGTCTTCCACCCGGCGTCGACCGGCTACGAGGTCGCTTCGTGGGTGCGCGCGGCTGATCCGGCGCGCCCGACGATCGGCGTGCTCTTCTACCGCTCCTACCTGCTCACCGGGAACACCGCGATGGTCGAGGCACTCATCGAGCGGGGCGAAGCGCTCGGTGCGAACGTGCTGCCCGTGTTCGCCTACTCGCTGAAGGACGAGGCGCTCGCGCGCGGGGAACTGCCCGAGGCGCTCCAGTTGTTCGTGGACGAGGCCGGTGCGCCTCGCGTGGACGCGGTCATCAACACCATGGCGTTCGCGATGGGCTCCGCGGGCGATCCCGGCGAGGGCGGCGACCACTGGGCCGTCGAGGCGCTCGAACGTCTTGGCGTGCCGCAGTTGCAGGCGATCGCCGCTTCGACGAGCGCCGCACGCTGGGAGGCGTCTGAGGCGGGCCTGACGCCCCTCGACGTCGCGATGCACGTCGCGATCCCGGAGCTGGACGGGCGGATCATCACCGTCCCGATCGCGTTCAAGCAGCCCGCGCCGCCTCGACCGCGCGGGGCCACGCACGCGCTCGCGGGGGCCGAGGTGATGCACCACGCGCCGATGCCGGATCGCATCGACCGGGTGATCGGCCAGGCGCTCCGCCTCGCGCGGCTGCGCCGGACGCCGAACGCGGAGAAGCGCGTTGCCGTCATCCTCACGAACCACAACGCGAAGGCATCGAGAATCGCGAACGCCGTGGGCCTCGACTCTCCCGCGTCGCTGCTGGCGCTGCTGCGCCGCCTGCACGACGAGGGCTACGAGGTCGGCGCACTGCCGCCGGACTCGGACACTCTCATGCACCTGCTGGTGGCGCGCGGCCACTACGACCGCGACCTGCTGACCGAGGCGCAACTGCGCGACGCGGCGGCCCGCGTCCCCGCCGGTGTGTACGGCCCATGGTTCGACGGGGTGCCGTCGACGCGACGGGAGCAGATGGCGCGGCAGTGGGGCGAGCCGCCGGGGCGCTACTACGTGGACGACGACGGCACGCTGGGCCTCGCGGGGCTCGAGTTCGGGCACGTGTTCGTCGCCGTGCAGCCGCCGCGCGGGTACGGGATGGACCGCACGGCGATCATGCACCGCCCGGATCTGCCGCCACCGCACCCGTACCTCGCCCTGTACCGCTGGCTCGCCGAGCCGCGCGAGGTCGGGGGATGGGGCGCGGACGTAGCGGTGCACATGGGCAAGCACGGGTCACTGGAGTGGTTGCCGGGGAAGGGCGTGGGCCTCGCAGCGGACTGCTTCCCCGACCTGCTGCTGGGCGACCTGCCGCTGGTGTACCCGTTTATCGTGGACGACCCGGGCGAGGGCGCAGCGGCGAAGCGGCGCGCGCACGCCGTGATCGTGGATCACCTGCCACCGCCGATGACCACGGCGGGCCAGTGGGGCCCGCTGGTGCAGATCGACCGGCTGGTGGATGAGTACTACCTCCTGGAACGCACCGACCCCTCGAAACTGCCGTTCCTCCAGCAGGAGATCTGGCAGGTGATCCGCGACGCGAAGCTCGATCAGGATTTGTCGCTGCTGCTCAACGCCGACGGCGCGACGGCGAACCACATCCACGTGTGGGATCCGGCCACGCACGAGGACGGCGTCCCGTACTCGATCTCCGACCTGAGCGCCTCGGACTTCCGGCATCTCGTCGAGGCGATCCACGCGTACACGCACGAACTGGGCACCGCGCCGATCCGCGACGGGCTGCACATCCTCGGCGACGCGCCGAGGGACGATCGGCTGGTGGAGATGCTGCTGGCGCTGACGCGGCTGCGGAACGGCGCGGTGCCATCGCTCCGTGGTGCCGTCGCCGAGGCGCTCGGCCTCGACCTCGGCGCGCTGCTCGACGCCCCCGGAGCGCCGATCGAGGCGACCGCGCCGCTCGCCGCGCAC
>JAQCJS010000115.1 GCA_027592975.1 Chloroflexota bacterium | reverse complement strand
TGCCGGTGCGTGACGCCTCGGTTGACCTGGTCACCGCGGCCGCCTCGCTCGAGGAGGTTCGTGAGCCGGAGGCGGCGTTCGCGGAGATCGCGCGCGTGCTGCGACCGGGCGGGGTGCTACGCGCCTCGTACCAGGTGTGGAGGCTCCCCGTCCCGCGCTTCGAGACGATCACGCTGGTCGGCGGGGTCGTGGGCGGCGCGCCGTGCCTTGTCTACACGTACGCCGTGCGTACGCAGGCCCCGCCGCGCGAGCGGCGGTACGTGCTGGTGCTCCCCGCCGATGGCGAGGCCGCGCGGCTGCACGCAGATGCGCTCGTCGCCTCCGCGGACGCGCGGCGGGCGTACGGGGAGACGCTGGTCGATGCCGCTTCGCCGCTCGGCGTGCCGCTACTCGAACGCCTCGCGCCGCTCGCGCGGCAGTCGCTCGTGGTGGAGTTGCGGCGCTGGACGACGGACTGGCTGGTGCAGGCGCTGCGCGCCGCCGGCTTCCGCGAGGTGCGCGCGACGGTGCACACGGGCGACCTCGCCCGCCTCGTGGGTCGCTCGCTGATCGCTCGGGGCGAGGCAGACGCCGTCGCGCCGCATTTCACTGCGATCACGCGCGCCCTGGGCGAGGCGAGTGCGCAGCAGCCGGGCGAGTCGATGGTGACGGCGGTGCGTTAGGCGCGCCGGGGAGTGCGAGGCGAAGCGCAGAAGGGGAACTCAGAGGGGGAACGCCCTCACCCCAGCCCTCTCCCCCAACGCCAGCGGGGAGAGGGGAACGGAACGGGGAGAGGGGAACGGGGGCAGGCGGGCGGGCGGTGCTGCCGCTAGACCGCGCTGCCGGGGCCCTCGAGCTTCAGGACGCGCTTCAGCCACTCGCTCAGGTCGGTCAGGCTCTGGCGGCCGATCTCGTGCTGCATGGGGTATTCGAGGTAATGCGGCTGCGCGCCGATCGTCTGCAGCAGGTCGCGCGAGGCCTGCGCGCGCTGCACCGTGATCATCTGGTCGTGCGTCCCGTGCTGGACGAGCAGCGGCAGTTCCGCTGCGGCCTCGCGATCCACGGTCGCAGCGATGTCCTCCGGGAAGTACGTGGACAGCGCGGCCACGCCCGCGAAGCGGCGCGGCTCGCCGAGGCCCAGGCGGTAGGCCAGCGTGCCGCCCTGCGAGAACCCCAGCACCACCGTGCGCGCCAGGTCGCCGCCGCAGCGCGGCACGGCCTCCTCGATGAACTCGCGCAGCGCCGAGGCGACCCGCTCGAACTCCTCCACCGTCCGCTGGGCCTCGCCCTCGCGGTGGAACCACGTGAAGGCGCCGGGCGCGAGCGGGAACTCCGCCTGCGGGCAGAGCATCATCACGCGCCCCTCCGCGAGGAAGGGCGCAAGACCCAGGAGGTCCTGCGCGTGCGCGCCGTGCCCGTGCAGCGCCACCACCGTGGGTGCCGGCTCGGCCGATCCCGGGTGCCAGTTGGCGTACGCGAAGGTCATCGGCGGGGCTCCTCGATGCGTGCGTGGGGTGGTGCGATCAGGGTATCGCCTCGCCCCGGGGCGGAAGACCCATACCCCCCGGGTAGGGGTATGGTAGACTCCGGTACGACCCACCCGGAGCCCGCTCAAGGAGCGCTCGCATGCCCCAGATGACCCTCTTCGCCCCCGACATCACCTGCGACCACTGCATCGCCACGATCAGCAAGGCCGTGGCCAGCGTGGAGGGCGCGCGCTTCATCGCCGGCGACCCGGAGAGCCGCACGTTCGCGGTGGAGGTCGCCAGCGGCGCCGTCCTCGATCGCGTCGCGGCGACGCTGGCCGAGGAGGGCTACCCCCTGGGCGAGATCCCCGCGCCGGGTGCCGCGCCGTCCGCCCCGTCGACCTGGGACGGCATGACTGCGCTGCCGATGGCCGGGGCACTGGCCGGTGGGATGCGTCATGGGGCGCCCGCACCGGGGTTCAAGCCCGAGTACCTGAAGGTGGAGCGCACTGACGCCGGCGCGGACGTCACCTATTCCTGTCCCTGCGGCAGCACCACCGAGGTCTTCCACCTTGACCGCTCGCAGGCGGAGCAGGAGCCGCACTCCTGTTGCGGGCACCACACGCTCGTCGGCCCGAACGCCGCGGCGCGGCTGCGCGCCCGGCTGGGCGAAGGCTACGCGATCGACGTGCAGACTGTGACCATGCCGTGGCGCCAGCCCGTCGAGGCTGCCCAGGCCGTGAAGGCGTAGCGCCATGGACGACGTCACGCGCGCCGATGTCCTGAAGCGCCTCGCCTACATCGAGGGGCACCTCGCCGGGGTGCGCCGGATGATCGACGAGGACACCTACTGCGTCGACGTGTTGAAGCAGACCTACGCGATCCGCCGCGCCATCGAGAAGATGGACGCGAAGATGCTCGAGGGGCATCTCCACCATTGCGTCATGGACGCCATCCGCGCGGGCCGATCGGAGGAGTCGTTCTCCGAGTTGATCGAGCTCTACAAGGTCGCGAACAAGTAGCCAGTCAGCCACTCCGAGGGGCCACCGATGACGACCGACACCCACGAACCCGTCCCCGCGTTGGAACACCTGCGCTTCGATGTGCGCGGCATGACGTGCGCCTCCTGCGTCCGCCGTGTCGAGAAGGCGCTGACCGCGGTCGAGGGCGTCGAGCGCGCCTCGGTCAACCTCGCCACCGAGCAGGCGACGATCGAGGTCGCGCCGCACGTGGAGGTGGACGCGCTGCGCGCCGCCGTGGATCGCGCCGGGTACGACCTGCGTCTGCCCGAGGCTGGCGAGGACGAGGACTCCGCGCGCGATGCGCTGGAGCAGGAGCGGTGGCGGGAGTTCCGCGCGCTCGCCGTGCGCACCGCCTTCGCACTCACGGTCGCCTTCGGGCAGATGTCGTGGATGCTGCTGCACCTGTACGGCTTCGCGTGGTTCGGGTGGCTGTGGGTGCATGACATCGGGCATTCGCCGTGGACCAACGTCGTGCTGTTCGCCACCGCGTTGCCGGTGCAGGTGTGGGCCGGTGCTCCCTTCTACGCGGGGGCGTGGCGCGTGGGCAAGCACGGCTCCACGGACATGAACACGCTGATCGCGCTCGGCACGTCCGTCGCGTTCCTCTACTCCGTCGTCGTCACGTTCGCGCCGGAGTGGCTGGCGAGCGGCGGGCAGTTCGAACTGATGGTCACGTACGACACCGCCACCGCGATCATCGGCCTCGTGCTCCTCGGACGGCTGCTGGAGGCGCGCGCGAAGGGGCAGACGTCCGACGCGGTGCGCGCGCTGATCGCGCTGCGTCCGCAGACCGTGCGCGTCTTCGAGGACGGCCAGGAATTCGAGATCCCCGTGCGCGCCGTGCAGGCCGGTGACGTGGTGCTGGTGCGCCCGAGCGAGCGCATTCCCGTGGACGGCGAGGTGATCGAGGGCGCCGCCGCGGTGGACGAGTCCATGCTGACCGGCGAGTCCGTGCCCGTGGAGAAGCACGCCGGGGACTCCGTCTTCGGCGCGACCATGAACACCAACGGCATGCTGCGCGTCCGCGCCACTGCCGTGGGCGCGGATTCCGCGCTGGCGCGGATCATCCGGCTGGTGGAGGACGCGCAGGGATCGAAGGCGCCGATCCAGGCGCTCGCGGATCGCATCGCCTCGGTCTTCGTACCGATCGTCATCGCGATCGCGGTGGCGACGCTGGCGGCGTGGTGGGTGTTCGGCCCGGAGCCGGCGGGCACGCTGGCGATCCTGAACGCCGTGAGCGTGCTGATCATCGCCTGCCCGTGTGCGCTCGGCCTTGCCACGCCGACGGCGATCATGGTCGGCATGGGCCGCGCTGCGCGGATGGGCGTGCTGATCCGCGACGCCGAGGCGCTGGAGGTCGCGCGGCGCATCGACACGGTCGTCCTGGACAAGACCGGGACGATCACCGAAGGCCGGCCGGAGGTCACGCGGATCGCGATCGGCCCGGACGTCCCGTCCAGCGGCGCACTGGACGAGGCCACCCTGCTGCGGCTCGTCGCCTCCGCGGAGCGCGGTTCCGAGCACCCGTACGCCGCCGCGATGGAGCGCGAGGCGGAGCGCCGGGCCCTCGCGCTCGACTGGCCGCTCACCTTCCGTGCGCTGCCCGGACTTGGCATCGAGGCGTCGGTCGCGCTGGACGGCGTCACGCGCTCGCTGCTCGTCGGCAACTCGGACTTCATGGCGCAGCAGGGCATCGATGGCACCACGCGCGGCGGGATGCGTCTCGCGTTCGAGGCGGACCGCGCAACGCAGCAGGGCGAGACGGCGCTGCTGGTCGCAGTCGACGGCGTGCCCGCCGGCATGATCGCTGTCGCGGATCGCGTGCGTCCGACCGCCCTCGATGGCGTCGCGGCGCTGCAGGTGCGCGGTGTGCAGGTGGTCATGCTCACCGGCGACGGCGAGGCGACCGCGCGCGCCGTGGCGAAGCAGGTGGGAATCGACCAGATCGAGGGCAACGTGAAGCCGGAGGGCAAGGCGGCGATTGTGCAGCAGCTGCGCGCACAGGGCCGCGTGGTGGCGATGGTCGGCGACGGCATCAACGACGCCCCCGCGCTCGCCGCCGCTGACATCGGCATCGCGATCGGCGGCGGCACGGACATCGCCATGGAGACGGCGCCGGTCACGCTGATGCGCACCGACCTGGGTGGCGTCGCGCAGGCGATGGCCGTCAGCGCCGCCACCATGCGGACGATGTCGCAGAACCTCGCCTGGGCGTTCGGTTACAACGTCGCGCTGATCCCGGTCGCTGCCGGCGCGGGCTACCTGCTGTTCAGCGTGGTGCTGAACGTCGAGGTGCCGACGGTGCTGCAGCCGATCTTCGGGACGAGCGGCTTCCTCAACCCGATCGCTGCCGCGGGGGCAATGGCGTTCTCCAGCGTCAGCGTCATGACGAACAGCCTGCGTCTCCGCCGCGCTCGCCTCGACTAGCGAGGGAGCGAGCGGAGCCTTCACCCCAGCCCTCTCCCGCTGCGCAGGAGAGGGGGCCCGAGGCGCGCTGTCTCCCGCCGCGATCACGGCGCGCGTCTGCAGGTCGTGGAGCGCAGCTTCCACGATCCACGCGGGGATGGACTCTCCCCCGCCCGCGGCGATCGCGTCGCCATTCCGCAGGGTGTG
>JAQCJS010000114.1 GCA_027592975.1 Chloroflexota bacterium | reverse complement strand
CGCGCCCTCGGCCGGTTCGGCTAGCCGAGCGGGGAGTACTCGGTCGGCTTCAGGAAGCGGTTCTCCACGTGGTGCACGAAGGCGCCGCCCACCTGCGTCTCCGCGCGCGCCTTCTGCCAGTCCGGGTCGTTCTGGAACGCCGTCCAGGCACGGTCGCGGTGCGCCATATCCTCGTAAGCCAGCATGTAGAGGAACTCGTCGCTGCGGCCGCCGATCTCGTTCGTCCAGTAGCCCACGCTCTTGATGCCGTGCTTCTCGAAGAACTTCATCGTGATGTTGCCGAAGCGATCCTTCAGCAGCGGCATCTTGCCCTCGTTCACGATGTAGGAGCGCAGTTCGTAGATCATCGTCAGTCCTCCCGGGATAGGCGCCGTGGCTGGCGCGCTGGCCGTCACAGTACACGGCCCGCCCGGGGAGGCAAGCACAGCCGGCCAGGGGCGAGGCAGCGGGCGAGAGGCGATCTCCGCCGATGGATCGGGTAGCATCCTCGCGGAAACCGCGCGCAGCAGGCCGCGGACAGGTAGGGAGCGTCCGTTGCCCATCGTCGACTTCTCACTCGCCGGCAAGACTGCCATCGTCACCGGAGGCAGCCGCGGCATCGGCCGCGCGATCGCCATCGGCCTCGCGGAGGCGGGCGCGAACGTCGTCGTCGGCGCGCGCAAGCCGGAGTCGCTGGACGAGGCGGTCGCGGCGATCGAGGCGACCGGGGCGAACGGCCTCGGCGTGGTCACCAACGTCCGCGACATGGACAGCCTCGCGAACCTCGTCGCGGAGACGAAGCGGGCCTTCGGCCGCGTGGACATCCTGGTCAACAACGCCGGCACGAACCCCGTCCACGGCCCCGCCGCGCTCATCGACGAGCGCGCGTGGGACGCGGTGCTCAATACGAACCTGCGCTCCGTCTTCTTCCTGAGCAAGATGGTGCGCGAGGCGATCCTGGAGCACGGGCAGGGCGGCAGCATCATCAACATCAGCTCCACCGGCGGTCTGCGCGCGGGCAGCGGCCTGGGCGTCTACAGCGTCTCGAAGGCCGGCCTGCTCATGCTCACGCGTGTCCTCGCCGCGGAGTGGGGGGCGGACGGCATCCGCGTGAACTCGATCGCGCCGGGCGTGATCGAGACGGAGTTCTCGCGTCCGCTCTGGGACAAGCCCGGCGGCAAGACGCTGGAAGGCGGCAAGGGCCTGGGCCGCATCGGGACGCCCGAGGAGATGGCCGGCGCGGCGGTCTACCTGGCCGGCCCGGCGTCCTCGTTCATCACCGGCGCCACGATCCTCGCGGACGGCGGCGCGCTGGCCTAGCCGATCGGTCGCAGCAACGGACGGACGAGGGGGGCGACGCCATGGTGCAGACGATCCGAGGGCCGATCGCGGTCGAGGAGCTGGGCTGGACGCTCTCGCACGAGCACCTGGTCGCCGGCGGCGCCGCCATGGACCGCATCCCCTCCGTCTACAACGAGGACGACGCCTTCGCGGTGAACATCGATGCGCTCGCCCGCGCGAAGGTCGCGGGCATCCGCTCGATGATTGACCTCACGACCATGGATCTGGGGCGTCAGGTGCGGCTCTTCCAGCGCATTGCGGACGCGGACACCGGCGTGAACATCGTGTGCGCGACCGGCATCTACCGCTGGGTGCCCGCCTACTTCCTGGGCCGCAACCCGGACGACATCGCCGAGTTCCTGCTGGGCGAGATCAACGACGGGATCGAAGGCACAGACATCCGCGCCGGGGTCATCAAGCTCGCATGGGACCTGGAGTACCGCCTCACGGACGGCCCGTGGTCGCCTCGCGACTCACTGGAGCGCTGCGCTCGGGGTGCCGCGCGCGCGGCGAAGGCGGCGGGCGTCCCGATCTCCTGCCACACGCTCGCCACGGACGAGCTGGGCACGCCGCTGCTCGACCTCTTCGAAGACGAGGGGCTGGACCTCGCGGCGGTGACCATCGGCCACTCCAACGACACCACGAATGTGGACTACCTCACGCGGATTGCGGCGCGCGGCGCGAACCTGGGCTTCGACCGCTACGGTGGCGTGCGTGATGACGCGGAGAACGAGCGCCGGGCCGCGCTGGCGAAGGCGATGTTCGACGCGGGGTACGGCGAGCAGGTCAGCCTGGGCCACGACGGGTCGCCGTACATGCGGTTCGGCGGCATCCGGCCGACCAACCTCGACTGCTGGACCGCCGTCCCGACACATCAGGTGCCGTGGCTGCGCGCCCACGGGCTGTCGGACGAGCAGATCGCGGGGATGACGGAGCGCTCGATCCGCCGCACCTTCCAGGCCGCCGCCGCGATGAAGCGCGACTAGGCGAGCAGGCCCAGAGCCCCCGGAAGGCGATCGGCGTACGGGACGCGAAGAGCAGCAGGCTCAGCGCGGTGAGGAACGACACGCCGGCGACCACCATCCGCCGGTGGACGCGCTGGTAGCTGCCGTCCGGATCCACCATGTCGCGCGTCACCCAGGGCATGAACCACCACAGCCGCGTGTCCGCATCCACGATCCAGCGCAGGACGCTCGGACGTGCGCGAAACGCGAGAAGTAACAGTCCCGTTACAGCGAACACGCCGGGAATCGCCATGGCGTGACGATAGGGATCAGGCCCGCAATTCGTTCACCCTGCGTAGAAGGTGCGTGCCAAACTCATCACCGCGCATGGAAACGCCGCCAACGACCGTGGCGCGCGCATGCGAGAGCACCGCAGCAGGGCAGCAAGGAGCACACCGTGGTGCTAGAGCACGACGTCGTTCGCGTCGTCCGTTCCGCGCCTCGTGCGGGCCATCCGATCGCCGGGCGTGAGCTCCTGTCGGCGATGATCCAGTCTCGGTCATGAGCAGGCATGACCGTTCACTCCGCGGGGCGAGGCCGCCCTGGTATCAGCGCATGCTCGCGGGGCTGCGAGTGTCCTCGTCACACCCGGGATCGCAACTCGCGGCCGTCACTGTCCCGATCATCCTGCTGCTGACCGCGGCAGCCCTGGCGTTCGCGTGGCGCGGGTACGAGCGCTCCGTGGCCATGGCCGACCACGAGATGCAGCTGCTGGCAGTCACCGCCGCCGTGGACGCCGAGCGCTTCCTGGCGAACCGCATCGAGACGCTCCGGGCGCTCAGTCCCGCCGCGGTGCTGGCGCGCGGGGATCTGGACGAGATCCACGCCTACCTCTCCGGCGTGGTGTCGCTGTCCGGGTTCTCCGAGATCGGCTGGGTCGACACCCAGGGGTACGCGCAGACCGTGGGCGGGGCGGAGCCGCTGCGCACGCCGCTCGACGTCGGCGACCGTCCACACGTCACGCAGGCCCTCCAGATGCAGGTTCCGGTGGTGGGCGCAGCCCAGATCAGCCGGGTCAGCCAGGAGCCCACCATGAACGTGGTCGTCCCGGTCAAGGACGGCGGCCGCCTGGTCGCCCTCCTCGCCGGGGCGGTGCGGCTCACCGGGCCCAAGACCGCCGACCTGCGCTTCGGGGGCGTGGACGGCCTGCGGGCGCTGGACGGCCACGGCCAGGTCGCGGTGGTTGGCGAGCAGGAGGGACTGCGCGAGCTCCGGAGCGTGACGGCCTGGCCGGACTACGCCACCGTGCGATCCGCGGAGAGCGGCGTCCTCCGCACCAGGGCTGGCATCCTGGGCGAACCGGATCGCGTGGTCGGCTTCGCCGCCGTGTCCGGCTCCGACTGGGTCGTGTTGGTCGACCGGCCTCAGTCAGTGGTGTACGGCGATGCCTGGCGCATCGTGACGGCGGAGATCGCGCTGTCCACGGTCTTCGCCGCGACCAGCCTCCTGTTCGTGGCGTGGGCCGCATTCCGGCTGGACGCGGGCACCCAGCGCTTCGTGCTCTTCATTGACACGCTCACGCACGATGTCGGGACTCCGCTGACGGTGATCCGTGCCCACGCCAACCGCCTGCAGCGCACGTTGCGGACGGACCCGGCACGGCTGGCCAGCGTGACGGAGATCGAGCGCGCTGGCCGGCGCATCGAGCGCATGGTGCAGGGCCTTGCCGACCTCCTGGGCCCCTCGCGGCACCCGGAGCTGGTCCGCAACGAGCTCGATTTCGTCACCCTGGTGCGGGAGATGGTCGCGGAATACGAGATGCGCACGGGGCGCACGATCCGGTACACGCCCGGCCTGCGCTCCATGCTGGGCGAATGGGATGGGCTGCGGCTGGAGCGCCTGGTGGACAACCTGCTCTCCAACGCCATCAAGTACAGCGGTGCCGACTCGGACGTCCTGGTCGAGCTGTCGGAGGAGCAGCGTCCCGAGGGGCGGCGGGCCGTGCTGGAGGTCCGCGACTTCGGAATCGGCATCCCGAAGGAGGAGCAGCGAGCGATCTGGACGCGCTTCCGCCGTGGCTCCAACACGCAGGGCATCCCCGGGAAGGGCGTGGGCCTGGCCAGCGTCCGCCAGATCGCCGAGGAGCATGACGGCAGCGTGCACCTGCTCAGCTCTCCGGGGCAGGGCACGGTGGTCACCGTCCGCCTGCCGTGGCCGGAAGACCGCCCGCTCGACCTCGACGACGAGGCGGACGAGGTGCCCTCCCCGGCGCTGGGCGGCTCGCCGGACGCCCGTGGCCACCACCCCCCTGCCCCCTGATCGCGCGTAGGACGCGGCTCGCTTGAGGCGTATACCTCATCCCGACGGCGCGACACAGAACGTTAAGCGGGAGACTTGACGATAGGCCGCCAGACGCTCAGGATCAGAACTACAAGTGATGCGCTACACGTTAGGCGCATCGCTGTAGGTTGCCCGTCAAGGACGATCGGGGGAGAACAGATGAACGGACACACCCACCACCTCCGAGCCCGCAGCATGCTCGGCCTCGCCGGCACGCTGCTGGCGGCGGCACTCTTCGTCGGGTGCTCGGATCCGCGCACGGGGCCGACGGCCGCGGGCGCGAAGACGGTCGCGAACGCGCCGCAGACCGTGAAGGCGGATATCGACCTCGGCGACCTCTTCGTGAAGACGAAGACACTGAAGGTCGCGAGCGGCGGGACGTTGGAGCTGGCGGTCAGCAACAACGGGGCGCTGCCCCATGACCTCAAGCTGGGCGACCAGGGCACGAAGATGCTGAACAAGGGCGAAAAGGAGACCGTGAC
>JAQCJS010000113.1 GCA_027592975.1 Chloroflexota bacterium | reverse complement strand
CGCAGGAGATCGGCGCGGAGGCTCTGCAGATCTTCGTCTCCTCGCCGCAGATGTGGCGCGCGACGAACCACACCGCGGAGGCCACAGCGAAGTTCCGCGAGATGCACGCCGCCGCCGGGCTGGGAGAGGTGTGGGTCCACAACATCTACCTCGCCAACCTTGCCACGGAGACGCCGGAGCAGCTGGAACGATCGATTGGATCGGTGGTGAACGCGCTCACGGTGGGCGCCGCGATCGGGGCGCAGGGCGTGGTGCTCCACACGGGATCGCATCACGGCCTGGGGCTGACGCCGTTCGTCGACCAGGTCGCCGGCGCGCTCAAGGCGATCCTCGACACCACGCCCGAGGGGATCACGCTCGCGCTGGAGACGATGGCCGGGCAGGGCGGGTCGATCGGCAAGGAGTTCGAGGAGCTGGGCACGCTGCTCCGCGCGGTCGACTCACCGCGGCTGCAGGTCTGCCTCGACACCTGTCACACGTTCGCCGCCGGCTACGAGCTGCGCACGCCCGAGGGTGTGGAGGCGACGATGCGCGCGTTCGACGACGCGATCGGCGTGGAACACCTGGCCGTGGTGCACGCGAACGACTCCAAGACGCCGCTCGGCGGCCTCCGCGATCGGCACGAGAACATCGGCGAGGGGCACATCGGCACGGACGGCTTCCGCGCGATCCTCGCGCACCCGGCGTTCGCCGGGAAGGCGTTCCTGCTCGAGGTGCCGGGCTTCCCGACGGAGGCGAAGCCGAAGGGCGACGGCCCCGACGTGGAGAACGTGAACCGGCTGAAGGCGATCCGCGACGAGGTGTCGAAGTAGCGCGCGCGGGTCGCTAGCGCGCGGGCCAGTCGCGCGGCGAGGGGCGCACGGTGCGGGGAGCCCCCGCCATCGCGCGGAACTCGTCCTCCCAGTGCAGCACCTCGAACACGAGCGCGGTGGAGATCGTCCCCACATCGGTCGGCACGCTCGGGTCCGCCTCGAAGATCGCCATCAGGCGCTGGGCCATCGTGGCGTGATCCATCTCCGCGTCGCCGGTCTCCGCACGCACCTCGCGTTCCGTGGCCACCACCAGGTCGCAGAACTCGGACGGCACGAAAGCGCCGACCTGATCGCTGACCATCTCAGCGATCCAGTCGGCGCCTTCTCGTTCCAGGTCCGGGTTGGTCACCGGAGGGGGAGCGGCTGCCGCGCGCTGCGGCTTACTTGACCCAGGCCCCGCGGCCCGAGACGCGCGTCAGGTCGATGTCGACCGAGACGCGAACCTCGCCGGGCTGCAAGTAGGGGTACTCGTCCGCGCCGGTGAACTTCTTGGTCAGCGCGTTGATGTGGTCCAGCGCGCCGATGTGGTCCAGCGCGCCTTCCTCGGATATCACGGCGGTGCCCTCGATCAGCGCGTACTCCATGGGGTTGTCCGGGTCCTGCACGGACACCCAGACGCGGTTGTCGCGGCTGAGGTTGCGGCCCTTCTGGCGGATCGTGTTGGTGTTGAAGGCGGGCTTGCCGTTGTGGATGTCCATCCACACGAGCGTCACCTGCGGCGAGCCATCCTTGTTCACGGTCACAACGTGACCGAAGGCCTTCTTCTCGAGCAGCGCTCGCAGTTCGGGCGAGAGTTCCATCGGGGCGGTCCGTTCTGTTGGCGATCGCACGAGGTCGCACGACCGTTCGCTATGGCATCCATCCTATCGTCCCGCCTCGCTCCGAACGACTGGCGGAACGACTGGCGGTCTGCTCGCCCCGGCGTTGTGACGGATCACGACCGAACGGAGACGCGGGGCGCTGCGTTCCTTGAAGCGTCAGGGCGTCCACCGCAGGGCCATCAGATTGGAGTACGCAGTGCACGCCAACCCACTCCGTGTGCTTGCCGGCACCCTCAGCCGAGCGCGATGGCGCGCGACTGGCTCGGCGGCTGCCGCCAGCCTCGCCGCCTAGGCGATGATCCTGATCCCGGCCATGGCACAGACCGCGAACCAGGCGCCCGTTGCGAACGACGACACCTACGCCGTGATCCAGAACATCGCGACCGTGCTCGCCGTCCTTGGCAACGACACCGATCCGGACGGCGACACGCTCACGGTGCAGTCCGCCTCCGTGCCGGCGAACGGCGTCGCGTCGCTTTCCGGCGGGACGCTGACGTACACGCCGAACGCCTCGTACACGGGCAACGACAGCTTCACCTACACGGAGGGCGACGGCCAGGGGAACTACGACACCGCGACCGTGAACCTCGTCGTCGCCGCGTCGGTCGGCGTCCCCGTCGCCAACGATGACACCGCGACGGTGCCGATGAACACCGCGACCCCGGTCAACGTACTGGCGAACGACACGGATCCGGACGGTCACACACTGACGATCACGGCCGTCTCCACGCCCGCGCACGGCACCGCGACGATCGTTGGCGGCACCAGCGTCACCTACACCCCGACCTCGGGCTACACGGGCAGCGACACGTTCTCGTACACCGTGAGCGACGGTTTCGGTTCGACCGACATCGCCACGGTCACCGTAACCGTGAGCGGCACCGGCAACGCCCCCGTCGTGCAGAACGACGCGGCCAATGTCCTGATGAACACACGCACCGTCCTGCGGCTGCTGGCGAACGACAGCGACCCGAACGGTGACGCGCTCACGATCACGGCCGTCGGCACCCCCGTGCACGGCGCGGTCGCCATCACGGACGACGGGCAGTCCATCACCTACGCCCCGCCCAACGGCTACCTGGGGGTCGACTCCTTCGCGTACACCGTCAGCGACGGCAACGGGAACAGCGCCTCCGGCATGGTCGCGCTCGTCGTGGTCGCGCAGGATGCGCTCCTCGCGCGGAACGACAGCGCCTCGACGCGTGTGGATCGCGCCCGGGAGATCGCCGTGCTTCGCAACGACGTGCCCTCCGACGAGGACTACGAGTTGACGGTGACTGCGGTGACCGCGCCCGCGCACGGCACCGCGGTGATCACGGACGAGGGTGAGAAGGTCACCTACACGCCGGCCGCGGGCTACGTAGGCACGGACACCTTCGTCTACACGGTCATGGAGACCGGCGGTGCCACCGCGACCGCAACGGTGACGGTCACCGTCCGTCCCGCCGCGTCGGACGATGATGACGAGGACTTCGACAAGGAAGACTGCAAGGACGGCGGCTGGATCGACCTCGGCTTCCCGAACCAGGGCCTGTGCATCGCGGCGGCGAACCACGGCCACCTGCACGATGGTCACCGCCTGTTCCCGAACGGTCTGTTCCCCGACGGCCTGTTCCCGAATGGCCTCTTTCCGAACGGCGTCTTCGGCGACCGCGACTGGCGCGACGACGATGACGACGACGAGGAGGATCGCGCCAGCCTCCGCGAGGAGCGGAAGTCGAAGGCCCGAGGTGCCGGGCTCGGTGCCGAGATCCGCGAGTCCGTGCGCGCCTCGATCGAGGACGCCCGCGACCAGCGGGGCAACGGCAACGGCATCGGCAACGGGAAGAAGCGCGACCGCTAGTCCGTAGCGAAGCGGCAGGAGGCCGTGAGGTGGGCGTGTCGTGTGTCGTGTCGTGGCTACCGGTGGACGCCCGGCATGCGTGACTGCGTGCAGGCCTTTGCGTCCGGTTCCGCCGGGTGTTTCGGCCTTGTTTTGTCCGTCCGCCTGATTCGATGCGGGTTCGCACGGGCGAGCCTCGTGATGGGCGCTTTTCGATCGGAGTACGCCGCCCAGACGCCCGTCGCGGACCCAGAATCACGAGGTACCCGCAGGACGTCATCCAGCCGCAGGAGGTTTCAAAGGAGCCGCACCCATGCGAGCAGTCTCTTCGCGCGTGTCCGTCATTCCCTGGCAGCACGCGCGCTGGTGCCTGGCAGCGATCGTGATCGCCGCCAGCCTCGGCGCGCTGGCACTCGTCCCGCTACCCGCCGCCGCCCAGACCGTCAACGAACCGCCCGTCGCCGAGGATGACGCGTACAGCGTGGATGCCGGCACCACGACGGAACTGGACGTGCTGGCGAATGACTCGGACCCGGACGGTGACACGCTGACGATCACGTCGGTCACCGGCCCGACCAACGGTGCCACCGTGCTTGCCGGGGGCGTCCTGAGTTATACGCCGAACGGCGGCTTCACCGGGGACGACAGCTTCACGTACACCGTCTCCGACGGCAACGATCACAGCGACACCGCGACCGTGACCGTCACGGTCAGCGAGCCGCCGATCGGCGCGGTGCCGCAGGCGGAGGACGACGCCGTCACCATCGACCAGGACACGAGCACCGTGATCGATGTGCTCGCGAACGACACGGATGCTGACGCCGACGCACTCACGGTTACCTCGGTGACCACGCCAACCAACGGCACAGCGACGATCACCGGCGCGGGGACGACGGTGACGTACGCACCCAACGCCGGCTACACGGGCGCGGACACGTTCGACTACACAGTCGACGACGGCAACGGGAACGAGGCGACCGCGACCGTCTCGATCACGGTGCAGGCGGACGTCACGCCTGCAGACCCGGTGGCAGCGGACGACAGCGCGACCACGCCGATGGGCGCGGCGATCACGATCGACGTGCTGGCGAATGACACGCCCTCGGACGGGGCGAACGCGCTGACGGTCGCCTCCGCGACCATGCCAGCGAACGGCACGGTGGTGGTGAACGCGGACGACACGATCACCTACACCCCGGACGCCGGGTTCTCCGGCGCCGACAGTTTCGACTACACCGTCTCCGAGGACGGCGCCGGCACGGCGACCGCAACGGTGACGGTCACGGTGCAGTCGTCGCCGGGCAACGGAAACGGGGACGGCTGCACGGACGGGGAGTGGGTGGCGATCGGACTCCACGGTCTCGGCTTCTGCATGGCGACGCCGAACGTCGACTGGACCGGAGACGGCCAGCAGATCTTCCCGGATGGGCTCTTCCCGGCCGGCATCTTCCCGCACGGGCTCTTCCCGGACGGTGTCTTCGGTGACGGAGATGAGCAGTCGCAGGATCTCGAGAACGCCCTGGCGGCGATCGGATCGCCGGCCTCGCCCACGATGCCGGAGATCGGCTCGCTGGCCGAGGAGATCATGGACGAGGTACACGCCTCGATGGGCTGGTAGCGCACCCGCCCCCCGATC
>JAQCJS010000112.1 GCA_027592975.1 Chloroflexota bacterium | reverse complement strand
AGGCAGAGGAGACGCCGCGCCGTACGCGCGCGCCGCGCCGCCGTTCCGCCGCCGCCGCTCCCGAAGCGGTGACCCCGGAAGAGACTCCGACGGACCTGGTGACGCCGGAGGAGATGCCGGCAGCACCGGAAGCACCCTTCACACCGGAGAGCGCCCCGCCGGCCCTGCCCGCCGTTGAGCCGGTCTCCGGTGACGCTGCTGCGGTGGCGACGGAGGTCGGTCGGCTGCGCGCGCTGGTGGAGCAGCAGCGCACCGTCCTGGCGGAGCTGCGCGCGGGGATGCTGACGCTCGGCCAGCAGGTCGACCGTGGCGGCTACCGCCCGCGCCTCGGCATCTTCGTGGATGTGCCGAACCTGATGTACGGCGTGGAGGGTGGCCGCCCGGTTCACATGGGCCGCCTCCTGAGCATGCTGCGCGAAGGCCGCCAACTGGTCCGCGCCACGGCCTACTCGCCGATCTCCGACGATCCGCGCGAGCCGATCGAGCATCAGAAGTTCGTCGCGCCGTTCGTGCCATACGACTACCGCATTGTCACGAAGTCGCTGAAGCGCTTCGCGGACGGCTCGATCAAGGGCAACTTCGATGTCGAGATGGCGATCGACATGGTGTCCATGGCCGATCGCGTGGAGGTGATCGCGATCGTCTCCGGCGACGCGGACTTCGCCCGCGCCGTGGAGGCCGTCCAGAACCGCGGCGTGCGCGTGGAGGTGGTCGCGTTCGCCGGCAGCACCTCACTGGAGATGCGCGCGCTGGCCGACCACTACCTCGAACTCGGCACGGTGGTGGATCGCATCACCTAGCCGGAGTCGCCGGACAGCAGAGGGTGGAGGGGCCGTGCAGCGATGCGCGGCCCCTCCTGCGTCTCAGGCGTGCGCGCGCCCCTGGAGCTGCTGCAGGAAATCGAGGTTGTCGAACTCGCCCCAGCGCTCCACCAGGAGGCCATCCTGAAAGCGGAGGATGTCGATCCCGTGCTGGCGGATCACCCGGCCTGTCGGCGCCACGTCCCCGACCGGGCCGAGGTGCGTGCCGAGGGAGGTGAGGCGGATGGCGGCACGGTCACCCTCGATCAGCACGTCCTCAACCGTGAAGACCAGGTCCGGGAAGGCGGGCAGGAACTCAGCGAACGCGAGCTTCATCCCCTCGCGGCCCGGCAACTGGCCGGGGCTGGGGCTGTGATCCACGAGGCCGGGCGCGACTACGGCGTCCAGTGCGTTGATGTCCCGCGTGCGGATCGCCTCGTTGATCGTCGCGTACAGCCGGAGCGCCAGGTCTCGCGTGGTCGCCATGTCAGCGCCGCTCGTTGCGCGGAGCGTCGCCGGGCGCGGGTGTGGAGTCATCCTCGTCGAACCAGGCGGGCCGGCCGCGGGCGCCTCGACCGGTGCGCGCCGGCGGCCCGCTCGCCAGCGCATCGCCGGAGAAGATCGCCGCGAGGAACGCGCCCCCGGCCAACCCGCTGCCGATCGCGAACACCCAGCCGAGGTACGCGGGGTCGGTCTCGACCAGTGTCGCGACGAGCAAGCCAGCGCCCAGGCCAAGCAGGACGAGCAGGTGGTGGGTACGGAGGCGCATCGTGATCCCTTCGACGTGCCGTTCCAGCGTACGGGACATCGCGCGGCTAGGCGTACACGTCGCGGAGATCGAACATCGGGCCGTCGTGGCAGACAAGCTTCACGCCGCCCTGTCGGGGGAACACCGCGCAGGAGTAGCAGATGCCCATGCCGCAGGCCATGCGGCCCTCCCAGAGCCCTTGCACGGGCTTGCGGAGGCCGGAGTCGCGCAGCGTGCCGTAGAGCGCCTCAAACATCGGCTCCGGGCCGCACGTGAAGGCCTGGTCGCACCACGGCAGCAGCCGCGCGAACGGCGCGGTGACGCGACCGCGCTCGCCCAGGCCGCCATCCTCCGTGGTGACGATCAGTTCGACTGAGGGGTGCAGCAGCTCCGCGGGGTAGATCTGCTCCGGCGTGCGCCCACCGAGGATCATCGTCACCTCGCGCCCCTGCGCGACCAGTTCGTCCGCGAGCCAGACGAGGGGCGCCGAGCCGATGCCGCCGCCGACGAGGAGCATGCGCTCCACGCGCTCGCGCGGCTCGAAGCCGCGGCCCAGCGGCCCGACCATGCGCACCTCGTCACCCGCACGCCGGCGGGCGAACCAGTCCGTGCCGCGCCCGACGACATCGAAGAGCAGCGCGAACTCCGCGCCGCGAGCCGTAGTGCGGAGGCGGTGCACGGAGAGGGCGCGGCCCAGCAGGGGATCGGCGCCGTCACCGGCGTAGGCCATCACGAACTGCCCGGGGGTGGCGCTTCGCATGTCCGGCGGCGAGACGAACCAGAGCAGGTGCGTGTCGCCGTACAGGCGGACGCTGTCAGTGATTTCCGCGTGGAACGATCTCACCAGCTCACCCCCAGCCGGTCGGCCTCGACACCGAGCAGGATCGCGCCCGCCTCTTCGAGGTCGCGGACGATGTGTGTTGCCCCCTCGGCGCGCAGCAGGGCCGGATCGCGGTTCGCGTCCAGCATGATCACGTACGGGATGCCCGCCGCCGCGGCGCAGCGCGCGTCGTACTCCGTGTCACCGACGAACGCCGCACGCTGGGGCGCGATGTCGAGGGCGGCGAGCGCGTAGCGGGCGGCCTCGGGACTCGGCTTCGCCGCCGCCCCCGGGGTGTCGCGGCCGACAACCACGCCGAAGAGCGCCTGCCAGCCCTCCACCTCCACGACGATGCGCGCGCCCTCCTCCACCTTGTTCGTGACGATGCCCAGCGCGATGCCGGCCTGGTGCAGGCTGAGCAGCAGCTCCGTCGCCCCGGCGTGCTCCGGCGTCTGACGGATGTGCTCGCCGTGGTAGAGGCGCAGGTAGTCGCGGTTGATCAGCGCCGCCGCCTCGGCCGTCGCGCCGAGGTGCATCGCGAGCGTGTCTATCGGCGGGCCGATCATCGGCATGAGCCGGTCGACATCGATCGTGATGTCGTGCGCGCGGAGTGCCTCCACCATTGCGAGCGCGATCGCGTGATGGGAGTCGACGAGCGTCCCGTCGAGGTCGAACAGCACCGCGTCCACGAGCCGGCTCACGCGCGGATCTCCGCGGCGAGGAGCAGCGGGAGCACCTGATCCAGGCGATCGACCGTGTGCGTCGCACCGTGGGCAAGCAGATGGGCCGCATTGCGGGTGCCGGTGAGGCCGATCACCAGCGGGATGCCGGCGTCGCGCGCGCAGGCGGTGTCTGATTCGGTGTCGCCGACGAATGCGGCGCGCGCAGGCGCACTGGCGAGGCGCCGGAGTGCCTCGATCGCGGGGTCGGGGGCGGGCTTGGCGTTCGCGACGCTATCGGCGCAGACGACGGCGGAGAAGCGCCCGTCCCAGCCGAACTGCGCGATCTGCACGGCGGTCGACGCCTCGGTCTTGTTGGTCACCATGGCGAGCGGGACGGCGTGCGCTGCCAGCGCATCGAGGAGCGTCTCCGCGCCGGCCATCGGCCGGACGCTCGCGTATCGAGGCCCGGCGTGAACCCAGTAGCGCTCGCGCATCCGCTGCATGCGCTCCGGCGTGACCCGCTCGCCGATGAGCAGCTCGGCCATCTCGAGGAGTGGCGGGCCGAAGACTCCGCGCACCTGGTCGACGGTGACGGTGATGCCCTCGTCCGCGAGCATGTCGATGATGCTCGCGGTGATCATCGGCTCGGAGTCGGCGAGCGTGCCGTCGCAGTCGAAGAGGACGGCCTGGATCACGCGGGGGCTCCGTCGCGGTACTCCACCAGCGGCTTCACCTCGTACGAATCGGGAGCGGCGAGCGCCTCGATCGCGGCGCGGGCGGTGTCGATGGAGGTGAAGCAGGGGATGCGCATCTCGGTGGCGTTGCGGCGGATATGGAACCCGTCGCGCTGCACCTCTGCGCGCCCGCCCTCGATCGTATTGATCACGGCGCCCACGGTGCCGTCGCGGATCACGTCCACCACGTTGGGGTGGCCCTCGTTCAGGCGCTTGGTCACCATCTCCACCGGGATGCCGAGCCCGCGCACCAGCGCCGCGGTGCCCTCCGTGGCGTAAAGCCGGCAGCCGGCCTCGTGCAGGAGACGGATCAGCGGCGTGGCCTCCGCCTTCATCTGGTTGGAGAGCGAGAGCAGGAACGGCGTGCCGGGGCGGACATCCAGATCGCTGGCGATCATCGCCTTCCGCACGGCGGCCTCGAAGGTGTGATCCACGCCCATCACCTCGCCCGTGGACTTCATCTCCGGGCCCAGGAACGTGTCTACGCCGATCAGCTTCGCCATGGAGAAGACGGGTGCCTTCACCGCGACCAGATTGCGCTCCGGCCAGAGGCCGCCCGTGTAGCCCTGCTCCGCGAGCGACTTGCCGAGCATGATGTTCACGGCGAGCTGCACCATGGGCACGCCCGTCACCTTCGAGAGGAACGGGACGGTGCGCGAGGAGCGCGGGTTCACCTCGATCACGAACACCCCGGGGCCGTCCGGCTCCGCGCTGGGCGCGATCACGAACTGCACGTTCATCAGGCCGCGCACGCCCAGGGCAAGCGCCATGCGCGTGGTGTAGTCGAGGATCGCCTCGCGCTGCTCCGGCGTCAGGCGTTGCGGCGGGTACACGGCCATCGAGTCGCCGGAGTGCACGCCCGCCCGCTCGATGTGCTCCATGATGCCGGGGATCAGCACCGTCTCGCCGTCGCAGATCGCGTCCGCCTCGACCTCGGGGCCGTCGAGGTACTTGTCGATCAGCACGGCGCCGGTGTTCTCCGCGAGCGCGGCGCCGAAGTAGCGCACCAGCTCGTTCGCGTCCTGCACCACCTCCATCGCGCGGCCCCCCAGCACGTACGAGGGGCGCACGAGCACGGGATAGCGGATCGCCGCTGCGGTCGACAGCGCGTCTTCCAGCGTCCGCACCGCCGCGCCGGGCGGCTGTGGGATGTTCAGGCTGGACAGGATCGCCTCGAAGCGCCCGCGGTCCTCGGCCAGGTCGATCGTCTCCGCGGAGGAACCGGCGATCGGGAGCGCGGCGGCGTGCAGCGGGCGCGCCATGTTCACGGCCGTCTGTCCGCCGAACTGCACGATCGAGGCGGGTGCATCGCCGTCCAGCGCCTCGTTCTCCAGCA
>JAQCJS010000111.1 GCA_027592975.1 Chloroflexota bacterium | reverse complement strand
TGCACGCCGGCGACACCGTGGCCGACCTCGGCAGCGGCACCGGCGACCTGGCGTTCGTCTGTCTCGAGGCCGGCGCGGCGCGCGTCGTGGGCCTCGATGTGGCCGGGCCGATGCTCCTGCGGGCGCGCGCCAAGGGGCAGCGCATCTCGCCGCACGCGGGCTTCGGGCTGGGCGACGCGACCTGCCTGCCGCTGCCGGACGCCTCGGTCGACGTGTGGTGCTCCGCGTTCATGGTGCGCAACGTGCCCGACCTGGACGCCGCCCTGCGAGAGGCGTTCCGCGTGCTGCGCCCGGGCGGGCGGCTCGCGGTGCTTGAGATCCCGAAGATGGAGGAGGGACTGCTGCGCCCGTTCGCGCGGTTCCACTTCACGCAGGTGGTGCCGCGCATCGGCCGGCTGCTCACCGGGCACCGCAGCGCCTACACCTACCTGCCGCTCTCCGTGGATCACTTCCTGACGTCGCGCGAATTCACCGGACACCTGGTCGGCCTCGGCTTCGAGGTGACGGAGGTGCGCATGCTCATGCTCGGGACGGTCGCCATGCACATCGCGCGGAAGCCGCTGCCCGGCGAGGCCCACGCGCCGAGGATGCGCTAGCACTCACCGGGACGGGTGACGCCTCGTGCGCCGCGCTAAGTCAGCCGGATGTCGCCCAGCGGGGTGCGCGGCACGTCCTGGTCCGCGTTGATCATGTGACGCGCCAGCGGGCCCAGGTCCGCGAAGACCTCCGCCATCTCCTGCTCGCCCACACCCGCCGCGCGGAACGCCTCGCCCATGTGGCGCAGCCAGAGACCGGCCGCGCGCTGGTCGATCACGAACGGGAAGTGCCGCATCCGCAGGCGCGGGTGGCCGTACCACTCGCTGTACCGAGGCTCCCCGCCCAGCCACTGCTCCAGGAACAGCGCCTGCTTCTCGCGCCCCGCCTCCAGATCCGCCGGGAAGAGCGCGCGCAACTCCGCGTCCGCCTCCACGCGGTCGTAGAACTCCTGCACGACGCGCTCGATCACCTCGCGGCCGCCGATGCGCTCCAGGAGCGCCGGCTGGCGCTGCGCTGGCGCACGGCCGGCGGGGGTAGGGGTTCCGGGGAAGGGCTGCTCGTTCACGAGTCCAGTGTATCGAGCCTGCTATCATCGCGCCCTGATGCTGGCATGCCACCGGCACCGCGTGAAGGGCAGCCTGATGACGAACGACGCACCAAAGGAACTCGCCCCGAACGCGCGGTTCCCGGAGACCGGCGAGTTCCCCACGGGCCCGGAGGTCGGCGAGCCGCTCCCCAACTTCACGCTGATGGACCAGCAGGGGCGACCGGTGAACTTCGAGGCGGCGCGGGACGGCCAGCGCGCACTCGTCGTGTTCCATCGCTCCGCCCGGTGGTGACCGTTCTGCCGTACGCAGCTCGTGCAGCTGCAGCAGAACCTCCAGACGTTCACCGAGGCGGGCATCAAGGTCTTCGCGATCTCGTATGACCCCGTCGAAGTCCTCGCGAAGTTCGCGGCGGAGTTCGGCATCACCTACCCGCTGCTCTACGACCAGGGCTCCGTGGTGATGAAGCGCTTCGGGATCCTGAACACGATGATCCGCGAGGACGAGGACTACTACGGCATCCCCTACCCCGGCGCGTACGCCGTGGGTCAGGACGGTCGCGTCACGGAGAAGTCGTTCTTCCGCTACTACCGCGTGCGCCCCTCCGCGCAGTCCGTGCTGAAAGACCTGTTCGACGTGGACTTCGACACCGGCGGCGACCCGTACGTGGAGGCTGCGGGCGAGGGCGCGAAGGTCTCCGCGGTGCTGGCCGCGGAGGGCCTGGTATTCATGCAGCGCGACCCGCTGTACGTCCGCATCGACCTCGACCCCGGACTCCACATCTACCGCGCGCCGGTGCCGGAGGGGTTCATCCCGACCGAGGTGACGGTGCGCGGGCCGGAGGGCCTGGTGGTGGACGAGGCCGTCTACCCGGACGCCCACCCGTTCCGCGTGGCCGGCATTCCGCACGAGTTTCAGGTGATGGACGGCCACGTGGAGATCGAGGTGCCCCTCATGTGGACGCTCCCGGACAACACGCCGGACGCCACCACGCAGGTGCCGCTGGACATCACCGTGCGCTACCAGGCCTGCGACGACCAGCAGTGCTTCATCCCTCGCACGGTGGAGATGCGCCTGGACGTGCCGGTGGGCAAGCTCTACCGCGCCACGCCGCCCAGTCCACCGCCCAGCCCGCCCCCCGCCGGGCGGTAGGGCGAGGCGGCGGCGAGAACGCGAGGCGGGCTTAACGACGGCATCACAGCCCGCAAGCACGCGAGCGACTACCATGCGCAACCATGAGCGCGAACGGTTCTCCTTCCGCACGCCTGTTGGTGCAGTGCCCTGACCGTCCCGGCATCGTTGCCTCGGTCTCGCAGTTCCTGTTCCAGCACGGCGCGAACATCATGTCCGCGGATCAGTACTCCACGGCCGGCGGCGCGGGGCGTTTCTTCATGCGCATCCAGTTTCAGACGGACGGTCTGGACTGCTCCGTCGAGGCGTTGCACGACGCTTTCAGCGAGGAGATCGCGCCGGGCTTCGACATGGACTGGCGGCTGGCGGCGGTGCACCGTCCTCGCGTCGCGATCCTCGCGTCGCGGACGGATCACTGCCTCCTCGAGCTCCTGTGGCGCTGGCGCGGCGGCGAGCTGCCGATCGACATCCCGCTGGTGATCTCCAACCACGAGGCGCTCCGCAAGGACGTGGAGGTCTTCGGCATCCCGTTCCACGTCTTCCCTGTGACCCCGGACACCAGGTCACAGCAGGAACACGCGATCCGCGCCGCGCTCCGCGAGCAGAAGATCGAGCTGGTGGTGATGGCGCGCTACATGCAGATCCTGAGCGGCGACTTCATCAACGAGTACCCCGCCAGCATCATCAACATCCACCACTCGTTCCTCCCGGCCTTCGCCGGGGCCGACCCCTACGGGCGCGCGTTCGAGCGCGGGGTGAAGATCATCGGCGCCACCGCGCACTACGCGACCGAGGATCTGGACGAGGGCCCGATCATCGAGCAGGACGTGGTGCGCGTCTCGCACGGCGACACGCGGGAGAGCCTGATGCGCCTGGGCCGCGAGGTGGAGCGGTCGGTGCTCGCCCGGGCCGTCCAGTGGCACATCGAGGATCGCGTCTTCGTGCACGGCAACCGCACAGTCGTCTTCCACTAGCCAGCGTCGGTCGACGCGCACGCACGCTGCGAGGGCGCGAAGGGGACTGAGTGCTCACGCGACCCTTCGTCGTCCTGTGGATCTCGATGCTCGTGGCGATGGCCGGCATCTCCATGGTATCGCCGCTGCTGCCGGTCTACGTGCAGGACGACCTGGGCGGCCCCGCGATCGCCGTGGCGCTGTCGTTCTCCGGGCTGGCGATCGCCCAGATCATCGGCGCGCCGTTCGTGGGACGGCTGGGCGACCTGTTCGGCGCGAAGCGGTTCATTGTGATCGGCTTTGCGATCTACGCGGCCGGGGCGATGGGGTACCTGTTCGCGCCGAACTGGGAGTCCGTCGTCGGCTTCCGCATCCTGTCCGGCGTGGGCGCCGCCGCTGTCTTCCCCATGTCGCTCGCCTACATCGGCAAGATGTCGCCGCCGGGTGGCGAAGGCCGCTACATGGGCTGGTTCGCCGTCGCGCAGACCGGCGGGTTCGGCATCGGACCACTGTTCGGCGGCGGCCTGCGTGACGCCTTCGGCTCGGACGCCGCCTTCGCGACGATGGCGCTGCTGCTGGGCGGCGCGGCGCTCCTGACGCTCCTCGGCCTGCCGTCCGAGCGGAGCCTCCGGCAGGCCGAGGCGGACGGGACGGTGCCGGCCCGCGGCGGACCGGACGGGCCGGTGCCCTACCGGGGGCTGCTGCGCCGTCCGGCGGTCGTGGGTGCCACGCTGCTGGTGGCGCTCATTGGCGCGTCGTGGGGCTCGGCCTCGGCATGGCTCGCGGTGTTCGTGATCGATTCGGAGGGGGGGCTGGGCACCAACAGCGCGCTGTTCGCCGGACTGCTGCTCTCCGGGCGCGGGCTGATCAGCGCGGCGCTCCAGCCGTTCACCGGGCCGCTGGCCGACCGCCAGAACCGGGTGGCGCTGGTGGCGATCGGCCTGCTGATCTCCGGCATCGCCGTGCTCAGCATCCCGCTGGTGCCTCGCACGCTGGTGGACACCTCGATCCTCGGCCCCGCGATGACCATCGCGCCGTGGGTGCTGGGGGCGCTGCTGCTGGCTGGGATCGCGGAGTCGCTGGCAACGCCGGCGCAGCAGGCAATCTTTGTGCAGATCGGCCGGCAGGGCGGGATGGGCTCGCTGATGGGCCTGAACGCGATGGGGAGCGCCGTGGGCTTCCTGAGCGGATCGCTGCTCGGGGCGCTGGTGAAGGACCTTCTGGGCATCGAGGCGGTCTTCGCGTTCGCGGGCGTGGTCACAATCGCCGGGATGGTGATCTTCGTCTTCCTGATGACCCGCGAGCGCGAGGTGGGGGCGCCGATCCCGGCCCCCTCGCATTGACGCGCGGGAATTGCTAGGATAGACGCAATGACTCCCTTCGCCGCGACGTCTGCGCGCGGAACCATCGACCTACCAAATACGGAACACAACATGACCCACACCCACACCGGTGATGCCCGGTGACGCCCCTTGCTGGCTTCTTCAAGAGAATCCTCGGTGCCTCCAGCACTCCCGTCTCGCCTCCCACCGCCCCGGCCAGCGCACCAGGGCGCACCCGCGCCGCCGTACCGGAGGATAGCCAGCCCGACGGCGGCCCGGACGTCGAACGAAGCGGACGCCGGCGCGGAAGCCGAGGCGGACGCGGACGCGGCGGATCAGGCGATGCCACGTCGCAGGCCGCGCCTCCCGCAGCCGAGCGCGAGTCCACATCCACCTCGTCCCGCGGGCGCGGCAGAGGCCGCGGAAGCGCGGACAGCGCCCCGGAGGCCAACGGCACGGACGGCACGAACGCCGAATCCCGCTCCTACTCCTGGAGCGCCCGTAGCGGCGGTGACCGCACCGAGACCGACGAGCAGGCGCGCCAGCGCCGCGAGCAGGCCAGCCGCCAGCGCCGTGGCAGCCGCTCCTCCTTCCGCCCCTACCGCGAGAACCTGGATGCCCCCCTCCC
>JAQCJS010000110.1 GCA_027592975.1 Chloroflexota bacterium | reverse complement strand
GCCGTTCGCGGCGGTGGTGCTCCTGGTGCATCCGCTGGCCGCGCCGCCCGCGGACGGCGCGACGCTCCCGCCCGGGAGCATCGACACGATCACGGCACTTGCGCGGTGGGCGGCCTTCGCGGTCGTGCTCGAATGGCTGCGCGTCCGCTACTCCAGGCCCCCGGGTGTCGCGGTGGTGGAGGCCCAGTCGGCGCACGCGTCCGCCGACTGAGCGTGCTGTTCAGCGCCGCTCGCGCCGGCCGATCAGCCGCACCACCGTCAGGGTGTTCGCGAGCAGGGCGGCGAGGATCACCACGGTCAGCACGAGTTGCCACACGCTGCCGATGAACGCGATCCCGGGGAGCTGGTGCCACCCGGCGGGATCGATGTTCAGCGCGAGCCGGGAGAGCGTGATGCCCACCAGCACCAGGGGGATGACGTACGTCACCACCGGGCGGATCGCGCGGCGCCACGCCGGGGCTCCGGGTCCAACGCCGTACTCCTGGTCCAGGTCGGCCCGCGCCAGGCGCCGCGTGAAGACGAGCGCGATCAGCAGCGCGGTCAGCGGCAGCGCCATCGTCCCGACGGTCTCGTCCAGTCCGTCCAGGATGCGCCACCCCCACACGCGCAGGTCCAGCGCGGAGTAACTCAACGCGGACGGCAGCCCGAGCAGGATCACGAGCGCCGTGAGCAGGACGGTCGCCTGGCGCCGCGTCAGGCGCGTCCGCTCCTCCAGCGCGGCGACGTTCAACTCGAGCATCGCGACGGCCGAGGTGAGCGCGGCGACGAAGAGCAGCAGGAAGAAGGCGGGCTCAAGCAGCCGACCGCCGAACGTCTGCTGGAAGGCGGCCGGCAGCGTGGTGAACGCCAGCTCCGCGCCCGCCGTCGGCGTCAGCCCGAAGCTGAAGACCATCGGGAAGATCACCATGCCCGCGAGCAGCGCCACGCCCAGATCCGCGAGCGTGATCACGATCGCGGAGTGTGGGATGTCCGTGTCTCGGTCCAGGTACGCGCCGAACGTGATCAGCACGCCGAACCCGACCGATAGCGAGAAGAAGGCCTGTCCCACCGCCGCGCTCAGGATCCCGGGATCGGCGAGGACGCTGAAGTCCGGCTGGAACAGGTACCGCACGCCCTCGCCGAACCCGGGCAGGGTGGCGGCACGCACGAACAGGACGAGGAGCACGAGCAGCGCCAGCGGCATCAGCACCGAGGCGGCCCGCTCGATCCCCGCGCGCACGCCGAGCGAGACGACGAGGCCGGTGGCGATCGCGGAGAGGACGAACGTGAGCACGGGGATCATGCCGCTCGTCAGGCTGGCGAACTCGACCGGGCGGCCGACCGCGGAGCCGGCGAAGAATGCGAGCGTCCAGCCCGTGATCACCAGGTAGTAGCTGAGGACCGTGAAGACGACCGTCGCCACCAGCCACCCCAGGGGCTCCAGCCTTGCTCCGACGTGGCGGAACGCCCCCACCATGCTCGTCCTCAGGCGGCGTCCCACGGCGAGCTCAAGCACCATCAGCGGAATGCCGCACGCGACGACCGCGAGGACATAGGGGATCAGGTACGCGCCGCCGCCGTTCTGGCCGACGACGGACGCGAAGCGCCAGATGTTGCCGATGCCCACCGCCGAGCCGACGGCGGCGAGCAGGAAGCCTCGGCGTGACGACCAGGTTTCCATGCGCATGCTCCTGCAGTCGGTGCCCTCGGAGCCTAGCAGCGGGCGGGGTGCCGCGCCCAGACGCGCGGCCCAGACGCGCGGCTCGGACGCACGGCTCGGACGCTGGCGAGCGCGCGGCGGCGTCCGATACACTGGAGACACCGACCGCACCGCGCGGTTCGCTGGCGCCGAAGGAAACAGGCCGTTGTAGGACTCGTTCCGTCGCCCGGTTGACGATCATGAACGAGGATGCCTGTGGGTTCCTTCACCGAAGAGGTGGCGCGGCGGCGCACCTTCGCCATCATCTCCCACCCGGACGCCGGGAAGACCACGCTGACCGAGAAGTTCCTGCTCTACGCGGGCGCGGTGGAGGCGGCCGGTTCCGTGCGCGCACGCAAGAGCGGCCGGTTCGCGACCTCCGACTGGATGGCGATGGAGCGCGAGCGCGGCATCTCGATCACCTCGACCGTGCTGGAGTTCGAGTACGAGGGCTGCCACTTCAACCTGCTGGACACGCCGGGCCACCAGGACTTCTCGGAGGACACGTACCGCACGCTGATCGCCGCGGACAGCGCGATCATGGTGCTGGACGCCGCGAAGGGCATTGAGCCGCAGACGCGCAAGCTCTACGAGGTGTGTCGTGCGCGGCGCATCCCGATCATCACCTTCGTCAACAAGATGGATCACGACGCGCTCGACCCGCTGGAGTTGCTCGACCATGTCGAGTCGACGCTGGGCATCACGCCCGCGCCGATGACGTGGCCGATCGGGGACGGGCCGTCCTTCCAGGGCGTGTACGACCTGCAGGAGCATCGCGTCCTGCTGTTCGAGCGGACGGTCGGCGGGCGGCATCGCGCGCCGGTGGTGGAGGGCGACCTGGAGGACGCGGACGGCCGCATCGCGACGGAGATCGGCGCGTCGGCGCTCGCGCAGTTGCGCGAGTCGGCGGCGATCGCGCTGGAAGCCGGTCACGCCTTTGAGCGCGACGGCTTCCTGGACGGCTGGCTGACGCCCGTCTACTTCGGCAGCGCGCTCAACAACTTTGGCATCGAGGCACTGCTGGACGCGGTCGCGGAGCTGGCACCGCCGCCGCAGCCTCGCCTCTCTCGGCAGGGACAACTCGTGCCGCTGGACGCGGAGTTCTCCGGCTTCGTCTTCAAGATGCAGGCGAACATGGATCCGAAGCACCGTGACTGCATGGCCTTCGTACGCATCTGCTCCGGGCGCTTCGTACGCGACATGCAGGCGTATCACCCCGCCAGCGGGAAGCGGATCCGCCTGAGCCGTTCGCAGCGCGTCTTCGGTCAGGAGCGCGAGACGGTGGATGAGGCCTACCCCGGCGACATCATCGGCATCGCGGACGTCGGAGCGCTCGGCATCGGCGACACGCTCACGGTGGACGCCGCCACAGAGTTCGAGGCGATCCCGCGCTTCGAGCCGGAGCGGTTCGCACGGCTGCGCTGCCGCGACGTGCTGCGCACGAAGCAGTTCCAGAAGGGCCTGGAGCAGCTTGAGCGCGAGGGCGCCGTACAGGTGCTGTGGGCGCCGGACGGCTCGCGCAACGCGCCCGTGCTGGGAGCAGTGGGCGAGTTGCAGTTCGATGTGGTGATGCGGCGCCTGAATGACGAGTACGCCGTGGAGACGGTGCTGGACATCCTCCCGCACAACACGCTGCGGCTGGTGAAGGCCGCGCCGCGCGACGCGCGCCTGCCCCCGGAGGCGATGTCGCTGGTGGACCGGGATGGCGGGGCCGCGGTGCTGTTCCGGTCCGCGCGGGAGGCGCGCTACGCCGCGGAGAACATCGCCGGCCTGGTCCTCACGTCGCTTTCGGACGAGGTGCGGAGCGACAGCCGGTAGGCAAGGCCGCGTGGGCTGCGACGCGCCTGTGGCGCGCGCGCCGGGGGGCGACAGCGGACTGTGATGGGCCACCCACGACCCTGAACGAACCAGGCCCATCCTGACCCGAGAGCGGTGACCATGAGCGCCATGCGGAGCGCGGCACGGGCGGAGCACGTCCTGCTCGCGCTGGTGATCGTCGGCACGCTGCTGCTGCGAATCCCGTCCTTCTTCGAGCCGCACTGGTACGGGGACGAAGGCGTCTTCGCGGCGATCGCACGCCAACTGCTGGACGGGCGGCGGCTGTACGAGGAGGCGTGGGACCACAAGCCGCCCCTGATCTACGTGCTGTACGCGGGGATCATGGGCGTCTTCGGGGAGAGCATGCCCGCGCTCCGGGCGGCCGTCACGCTCGCGGTCGTCGCGACGCAGGTCTGCCTCTTCGCGATCGTGCGGCCCACGTTCGGCGTCGCACGAGGCATGGTGGCTGCCGGGGTGTACGGGCTGCTGATGGCCTACCCGGCGCTGGAGGGCCAGCTCGCCCTGACCGAGGTCTTCATGGTCGCGTGCACAGCCGCGGCGATGTTGCTGGCGTTGCGGCTGGGTTCCGGACATGCGGGCCTGTCCCAGACGACGGGCTGGATCGCGGCCGGGCTGCTGCTGTCGGCGGCGGCGGGGTTCAAGCCGGTCGCACTGCTGGACGCGGCCGCGTTGCTGACGTTCGTGCTGCTGGGCGGCGCGGGCAGCGTGCGCCGGGCCCTGCTGCTGCTCGCCGGGCTGGCCACGCCGTGGGTGCTGGTGCTGGCGGGCTTCGCGGTCGCGGGGAGCCTCCCGGCGTTCCTGGATGCGAACGTGGGCTTCCAGCTGCGCTACGTGGGGGACAGCGACCGGGCCGCAGACTGGCCGTACTTCGTCGCCGCGGCGTTGCTGCTCCCGCTGTGCTTCGCGATCGCGGGGCGCCGTTCGGTCGCGACGCTGATCGTGCTGTGGCTGGGGTTCGCGCTGGCCGGGTCACTGGTCGGCGGGCTGCAGTACGCGCACTACCTGATCCAGGCGTGCCCGCCGCTGGCCGTCGCCTCGGTCACCGTGCCGGCTAGGGTCACGCCGCGAGCGACGGTGCGCGTGGCGTCCGCTGTGGCGCTGTCCGGCGCGCTCTACCTGGCCGTCAGCGGATCCACCGAGCTGCTCACGCGCGAGGCGCGCGAGTACGGGCGGGAGTACTACGCCGCCTTCGGGCGGGCAGTGGAGCAGCGGCAGTTGGAGGAGTTCCACGCCTACTTCGGCGGCAGCTGGCACCCAACCCGCGAGGTCGTGGCGGCACTCCATCGCGCGGGGGCGGGCGGACACGACGCCCTGGTGTGGTCCAATCGCGCGTGGATCTATCCGCTGGCGGGGCTCCGGCCGATCGCGCCGTATGTGGTGGAGCACCACACGCGAGGGCGTCCCGACCTGCAGGAGCGGATCGCGGAGGCGGTGCGCACCGTCCCGGCGACGTTCATCGTGATCGAGGCCGGGCGGACGCTCCCGCCGGCGCTCCAGCGGCTGGTGGACGACCGGTACGCGTGCGAGGTGGTGCCCGGCTACACGCTGTGCCGCCTGGTCGAGGCACGGGATGAGGGCGGCGGGCAGCCGGTGCCGCGCGTGCCGGAGGTGTAGGACA
>JAQCJS010000109.1 GCA_027592975.1 Chloroflexota bacterium | reverse complement strand
CGCCGAGCGCTGGGCGCACCCACGAGGGGGGCGCGCCCAGCACGCTGGCCTGCGGCTTCAGCGGGCGCAACGCTTCGTCGGCCGGCGCCCGCACCGGCGCGACGATCAGCTGCGCGCCCGGCACATTCAGCGTGCCCGTCGCGCCGTCCGCGCGGAGCCAGGACAGGCGGATCGTGCCCGTGTCGATCGTCCCCAGCAGGAAGGGTTGCAGGGTGTACTCGAACGTCGTCGTGTGTGCGCCGGGGGCGATCGTCGCCGTCCGTGAGGGCTGCGTGCTGACGATGTCGACATGCTCGAGATTGGGCGCCTCCGCCTTCACGATCACGTCCTCCGGGTGCGTCACGCGCAGGGTGAGCGTCACGCGATCGCCGATCGACGCGGACGGGGGATCGAAGGCGGCGGCGGCCTGCAGCGTGGGGGGCTGCTGTGCGCGCGCCGTCCGGGGCAGCGCGACCACGGCGAGCAGGCCGAAGACGACGGCGATCACCAGCACCAGCGGCAGCGCGCGCCGGGTCATCGTGTCTGCGCCCGTCGCCTGAAGTAGGCCACCAGCGGCGCGACCACGTCGCCGGTGATCGGGATGGTGATCTCCTCCACACCGCAGGAGGCGATGGCGCGGTGGCGGCGCTCCGCGCGATCGGCGGCCGCCTGGGCGTAGCGTTCGCGCACGCGTGCGTCGCCGGTATCCACCCACATCCGCTCGCCGGTCTCGGCATCGGCGACGGCGATCAGCCCCAGGTCCGGCAGCGCGCCGTCCACCGGGTCGACGAGCGCGAGCGCGATCACCTCGTGCCGGCGGGCGAGGCCACGCAGCGACTCCTCGTAGCCCTCGTCCATGAAGTCGGAGATCAGGAAGACCACGGCGCGGCGGCGCATCACGCGGCCGAGGTAGTCCACGGCATGCGCGATGCCGGTGCGCTGGCCGAACGCCGGTTCCGCGGCGATCACATCGCGCACTAGGCGCAGCGCGTGGCGGGTCCCGCGATCCGGCTTCAGGTAGACGTCCGGTCCGTCGCTGAACGTCAGCAGTCCGGCGCGGTCGCCGTTCTGCGTGGCCGCGAAGGACAGCAGCGCGACGAGCTCCGCGGCCGCACCGAAGCGTCCTCGATCCGGCGTCCCCACGCGGGACGAGGCGGATCGATCCACCATGCACATCACGGAGAGGTCGCGCTCCTCCACGTACTGCTTCACCCACGGCGTGCCCATGCGCGCCGTGACGTTCCAGTCGATCAGCCGCACGTCGTCGCCGTCGATGTATTCGCGCGCCTCGGCGAACTCGATGCCGGTACCGCGGAAGACGGAGCGGTACTCGCCGCCCAGCAGCGAGGCGGTCAGGCGGCGCGTGCGGATCTCGATCGCGCGGATGCGCGCGAGCAGGTCGGTGCTCAGCGTGAGCGCGGCATCGGTTCGGGGTGCTGGGCGGGCCACGGCGATCGCCCTACGGGAGCCCGACGCCCTCAAGGATGCGCGTCACCACCTGATCGGCGGTGATGGCGCGGGCCTCGGCCTCGTACGTGAGCACCAGGCGGTGCCGCAGGACATCCGGTGCGAGCGCCTTCACATCCTCGGGCGTCGCGTAGTCACGGCCGTTGATGAATGCGTAGGCCTGCGCGCCACGTGCCAGGAAGACGGCGGCGCGCGGCGACACGCCGTACTCGATCAGCGGGGCGATGTCGCCCAGCGAGTACCGCACCGGCTCCCGCGTGGCTTCCACGATCCGCACGATGTACTCGCGCAGGCGGTCGTTGACCTCCACCTGGCGCACCGCCTCGCGCAGCCGGGCGATCTCCGTGATGTCGATCACCGCGCGGGAGGCGGAGACTTCGTCGTCCAGGGCGCGCTGCAGGATCGTCCGTTCTTCCTCGCGCTTCGGGTAGTCGACGACGATCTTCAGCATGAAGCGATCCAACTGCGCCTCGGGCAGGGGATACGTCCCCTCCTGCTCGATCGGGTTCTGCGTCGCGAGCACGATGAAGGGGTTCGGCAGGGCGATCGACTCGCCACCGATCGAGACCTGTCGTTCCTGCATCGCCTCCAACAGCGCGGACTGCACCTTCGCGGGAGCGCGGTTGATCTCGTCCGCGAGGATCACGTTGGCGAAGATCGGGCCGCGGCGCGTGTGGAAGTCGCCGTCCTTCGGGCTGAAGATCAGCGTCCCCGTGATGTCGGCCGGCAGCAGATCCGGCGTGAACTGGATGCGCGCGAACGAGCATTCGATGCTGCGCGCCAGCGTGGAGACGGTGAGCGTCTTCGCCAGGCCGGGCACGCCCTCGATCAGCGCGTGGTTGTTGGTGAGCAGCGCGACCAGGAGCCGATCTACGAGGTCCCTCTGGCCCACGATCACGCGCGCGATCTCGGCGCGCACCGCCTCGACCGATCGATGGTGGACGGTGGTGCCGGATGCCCTGAGGGGGTCGGGAGCCTGGGCCATCAGTACCTCACAGGTGTGTCGGCGGGAGACAAAGTCTACCCGAACCGGGGGTGCCCCTGTGTGGCAGTACAACGCCCAGGCGTGATCGTTCTGTTAAGCGCCGCCGACGGCGATCCGGCCGCTCTCGCGGAGCACCTGCTCCACTTCGCCCACCTCGGCCGCGTCGCCCAGCACGCCGAGCAGCGCCTTCAGGCGCGGCACCAGGGCGTCCAGGTGGCCGGCGTCCACGGCGCCGCGCGTGAAGCGAGACTCCCCGCCGGCGACGCGGAAGCAGAGTTCGACGGGCAGATCACCCGGGTACTGGTCCAACACCGCACAGACCTTGCTCACGCGACGGCGATCGGCCGCCTCGTCCGTGGTCTCGTCCATGGAGATGAGCAGGCGGCGCGGGCCGCCGATTCCGTCACGGCGACCGGGAGCGGAGGCGCTGGGCGGTGCCGCGTACTCCTCGGCCGTCTCAGCGACGGCGGTGCTGGGCGGGACGATGCGCAGGTCGGGTCGCTCCGGTCGGCGTTCCCGTGGCCCGCCCGGGGGGCCTCCGGGGCCAGCAGGCGGCCCCCCGGGCGGGTTGGGGAACGCTGGTCCCGCGCTGAAGCGCGCGGCGGAGAAGCCGGCCCGGATCGTGAACTTCGCAGGCGCGAAGTCCGCGGCCAGACGGCCGGCATCGTAATCGTAGGCGCACACTTCGAGGGCGGCGATGTTCACGCGGCCGCCACGAGGACGCACGGCGACCTTCGCGAGCAGGACGTTGCCCTCGAACAGCAGACCGCGGCTCTTCGCGGCCTCGTACTCGGTGGACCAGAACGTGATCTCGCACTGGCCGCTGAGATCCTCGATGGTGACGGCGGCGAAGGACTTGCCCTGCTTCGTGCTGAGCGCGCGCACGTTGATCACGGTGCCCGCGATCACGGCATCCTGGCCGCCCAGATCCTCGGTCAGTTCGATCGCCTGGTGCGTGACGTACCGCGCGACGCGTTGCGAGGCGGCGCGGAACGGGTGCTCGGACACGTACGTGCCCAGCAACTCCTTCTCCCACGCCAGCAGCTGCGGCTGCGGGATGATCTCCTCCGTCAGTTCCAGCCCGGGGAGCGGCGTGTTCACCTCGTCGCCGAACATGTCGAACATGCTCGTCTGGCCGGTGTCACGCAGCTTCTGCTCCTGCTGTGCGAGCGACAGGATGCGGTCCACGCTGGTGATCACCGCACCGCGCGAGGCGAGCGTGTCGAGCGCGCCGGCCTTCGCCAGCGACTCCAGCACGCGCTTGTTCATCTCGCGCGCGGGGACGCGCCGCGCGAAGTCCTCCACACCATGGAAGTCGCCGCGCGCGTCGCGCTCCGCGATCAGCACCTCGACGCCGCCGAGACCCACGTTTTTGATCTGCGCGAGCCCGAAGCGGATCGCGTCCGTGCCGTCAGCGAGCCGCTCGATGCTGAAGTTCGCCTCGCTCGCGTTCACGTCCGGCTGCAGCACCGGCACGCCGAGGCGCGTGCACTCCGCGATGCCGGGGGCGATACGATCGGAGTTGCCGTTGGCGGCCTGCAGCACGGCGGCCATGTACTCCACCGGGTAGTGCGCCTTCAGGTAGGCGGTCTGGTAGGCGATCGTGCCGTAGCAGACCGCGTGCGCCTTGTTGAACGCGTACCCCGCGAACGGCTCGATCAGGTCGAACAGCTGCTCGCCCAGGTGCTGGTCGTACCCGAGGCGCGCGACGCCTTCGAGGAACTGGACGCGCTCCTCCAGCATGACGGAGGCGATCTTCTTGCCCATCGCCTTGCGCATCACGTCGGCCTGGCCAAGCGTGTAGCCGGCGAATTTGCGCGCGATCTGGAGCACCTGCTCCTGGTAGGTGATGACGCCGTACGTCTCCGCGAGGATCGGCTCCAGGTCGGGGTGCAGGTAGTGCAGTTCCGCGCGCCCGTGCTTCACATCGATGTACGTCGGGATGTGCTCCAGTGGACCGGGGCGGAAGAGCGCGACCATGGCGGAGAGCTCGCGGATGTTCTGCGGCTTCAGCTCCACCACGTAGCGGCGCATGCCTGCGGATTCCATCTGGAACACGCCGAACGTCTCGCCCTCGCTCAGCAGCGCGGCGGTCGCCGGGTCGGCGTCCGGGATCTGCCACAGGTCCACGCGCTCGCTGCGCTGCCGCTCGATCAGCTCGATGGCGCGCGCAAGGATCGTGAGGTTCGTCAGTCCGAGGTAGTCGATCTTGAGGAGGCCGATCTTGTCGATCTCCGCCATCGCCCACTGTGTGGTGGGGAGCGCGGTCTCCTCGTCGGCGTCCTTCTTCGTCGCGCGCTGCAGCGGCACGACCTCCGTCAGCGGCTCGCGCGAGATGACGACGCCGGCGGCGTGCGTGCTCGCATGGCGGGAGACGCCCTCCAGCTGGCGGGCGGTGTCGATGAGGTCCTTCGTCGTCTCCTCGGCGTCGTACGCCTGCTTGAGCTCCGTGGACTGCTTCAGCGACTCGTCCAGGCTGATGTTGAGCTGGTCGGGGATCATCCGCGCGATGCGGTCGGCAGCGCCGAAGTCCAGGCCCAGTGCGCGCCCGGTGTCGCGGATCGCGGCCTTCGCGCCCAGCGTCCCGAACGTGCCGATCTGCGCCACGCGGTCGCGGCCGTACTTCTCCGCCGTGTAGCGGATGACCTCCTCGCGCCGGTCGTCCGCGAAGTCGAAGTCCACATCGGGCATGCCGATGCGCTCCGGGTTCAGGAAGCGCTC
>JAQCJS010000108.1 GCA_027592975.1 Chloroflexota bacterium | reverse complement strand
GGCGTGCCCCCCGGACCGGCAGGCGAGTGAGCGGCACCCGGCGTCATGCGCCGCACGCCGGTGGGATGCGTGTGATCGCCGGGACGGCCCGAGGCGTCCCGCTGCGGGGGCCTCGGGCCGGGGACACGCGGCCGACCGCCGCGCGGCTCCGGGAGGCGCTGTTCTCCATGCTGGAGGCGGCGGACGCCGACTTCGACCAGGTGCTGGATCTGTACGCCGGGAGCGGCGCGCTGGGCATCGAGGCGCTGTCGCGCGGCGAGGGTGAGGCGACCTTCGTGGAGGCGGATCCGCGCGCAGTGGAGGCGATCCGCGAGAACCTGTCCAAGACGCGCATGGAGAACCGGGCGCGGGTCACCGTGGCGAGGGTGGAACGGTGGCGCGCCCCGGCAGGCGCGGCGTACACCCTCGTAGTGGCCGACCCCCCGTATCATGACGCCACCGCGTGGGACGCGATTGGCACGGCAGTGCAGGGCGCGCTGGCGCCGCACGCCGTGGTCGTTGTGGAGCACGAGGCACGGGCCGTGCCCCCGGAGTCGCTGGCGGGTCGCCCGCTCTGGCGCACCCGGCGGCAGGGCGCTGGATCCGTCGCCGTGTACCGGCCCGTCACAGGAGCCGCAGAAGAGGACGCCTCATGACCGTTGCGCTGTATCCAGGACGTTTTGACCCCGTGACCAACGGCCACGTCGACATCGTTCAGCGCGCGGCGCGTATCTTCGAAGAGGTGGTCGTGGGCGTGGCGATGAGCCGCTCCGCGATCTTCAGCCTGGAAGAGCGCTTGGCGATGATGTCGAACGCGCTGACGGATTGTGACAACGTCCGCGTCACGGCGATCGAGGGGCTGACGGTGGACTCCGCCAAGGCCTGCGGCGCCAGCGTGATCGTGCGGGGTCTGCGCGTTGCGGACTTCACCTACGAATTCGATATGGCGTTGATGAACCGCAACATGGCACCGGACATTGAGTCCGTGTACATGATGACCGCGCTGGAGCACCTCTTCGTCAGCGCCACCCGCATCCGGGAGCTCTCCAGCTTTGGCCGCGACGTAACCGAGTTCGTCCCCGCCGGGGTGAACGAGGCGATCCAGAAGAAGTTCGCGAAGCCGTCCTGACGCTTCGCCTGGAAGGCTGCTGACATGGATCTGCTGCATCTGGTCGACCGGCTGGAAGAACTGGTGGCCAGCGCCCAGAAGATGCCGATCGGCAACCGCGCGATCCTCGATCGCCGCCGCCTGCTGGATGTCGTCGACCAGATGCGCATCGCAGTGCCACAGGAGGTGCGCGAGGCGCAGGACATCGTCGCGCACCGCGAGGCGATCCGCCGCGAGGCGGAGGAGGAGGGGCGTATCCTGCTGGCGCAGGCCGAGGAGCGCGCCGCCCGCCTGGTGGAGCAGCACGAGATCACCACCGCCGCACGCCGCCGCGCCGAAGAAATCGCCACCGAAGCCGAGACACGCCTCGAGGAGCGCATCGCAGAGGCGAACGCGGACATCCAGCAGCGCATCAATGAGTCCCGCCAGATCGCCCGTGAGCAGATGGCCGCCGCGGATGAGTACGCGCGCGAACTCCTGCTCCGCCTCCAGCGTCAGCTGGAAGCGTTCGTGGGCAGCGTGCGCAACGGCGTGGAGCAGCTGGAGCCGCAGGCGCCCACGCTCCGCCGGGATGCCTCGGCCGCGCCGATCGTGCGCGAGCCCGTCGCCCGGTCGCCTCGGGATGCCCGCGGGTTCCGCGAGTCCGACTTTGAGGACGAACCCCCGTTCGAGGGGCACGGCGGTGCGCCGTCCTCCGGGCGCTCGCCGATTCCGCTGCGCCGCGAGGACGAGGGCGACGATCTGGAGAACCTGCTGCGCCCGCGCCGCCCGCAGGGGGCCGCGCCGCAGGCCCCCGCCGTCATCGACGACTTCGACCACGAGCCGCTGGACGACGACCCGCTGCGTCAGCCTCGCCGTGGTGAGCGGGAGACGCGCGAGGAGCGCCCGCGCGCCCGCCGCGAGGAAGACGACTACGACGAATAGCCCGGCGAGCGAGACGGCGTCAGGACTGCCACAGCTCCGCCAGCAGCCGCTGGAAGGCGCTCCACGCCTCGCTGCTGTGCGCCCCGGTCAGCAGGGCCTCGCCGTGGTCGGCGCCGCGCAGCATCACGATGCGTGACGGCGGGATCGAGGCGTGGCGGCGGAAGTCTGTGATGGATTGGCGGGCGGACAGATCGCCTTCCGCGGCGATCAACGCCAGGCGCTGATCCATGATCCGGGCCGCCTCGTGGGCGCGCATCCCGGCGAACTCGCTGGGGGCGGACAGTCCCAGCACGGCGACGCGCGGATCGCCGGCCGCGGCGATCATCCCGGCGGCGGCACCCATGCCCGCGCCCACGATCACCACGCGCTCGAAACCCCGTTCGCGCGCGAAGGCGATCGCCGCCGCGGCATCGCGTGCGACCCCCTCCAGGTCCTCAGGCTTGCCCTCGGACATGCCGTGACCGCGGAGATCCAGCGTCAGGGCGGAAGGGTCATCGGGCGTGCCCTGCCCCACAGTCGGCCACCATGCGGACTGGTTCCCGCGGTACTCATGCAGGTAGACGATCACCCGCTTCGTGTCGCGCAGCCACAGACGGCCGTGCAGCGTCAGCCCGTCCTCCGTGGTCAGCGAGACCGCATCGGAGCCGGGCGCGGTGTCCCTATCCGCCCGTGGCGCGGGACGTTCCAGGCACGCGAGCCCGATGAGCGAGACGACGCTGGCGAGCGCCAGCAGCAGCGCGCGCGTGACGACGCCGGACACTAGCTGACCACGAAGTTCAGGAGCCGTCCGGCGACGTACACGACGCGCACGATCTCCTTGCCGTCCAGTTGCTCCGCGATGCGGGGCATGGCCTCCGCGGCGACCCGCGCGGCGGTCTCGCCCGCGTCCGGTGCCAGGGCGATGCGGTCGCGCACCTTGCCGTTGACCTGCACCACCACGTCCACGGTGTCACGCACGGTCGCGGCGATGTCCACTGCGGGCCAGTCCTGCTGGTGCACGGAGTACGAACCGTCCAGGCGCTGCCACAACTCCTCCGCGATGTGCGGGCAGGGGGGCGCCAGCATGAGGGCCAGCAGACGGCACGCCTCGTGCCACGCGGCCTCGTCCGTACTGCCCTCGTCGCGCAGGCGCTGCAGGTCGTTGGTGAGCTCCATCATCGAGGCGATCGCGGTGTTGAAGCGCTTCGCCTCGAGATCCTCGGTCACCTTCGCCAGCGTCGTGTGCACGGAGCGGCGCAGATCGCGGCCGCGGCCGGCGTCCTCGATGAACGCTGGCGGGTCGTTCACCACCGTCCACACGCGGCCGAGCCAGCGCGACACGCCGACGATGCTGTCCACGTCGTACGGGCCGCCCTGATCCCACGGGCCCAGGAACATGAGGTACGCGCGGAACACGTCCGCGCCCCACTTCTCCACCTGGTCGTCCGGCGCCACCACGTTGCCGCGCGACTTTGACATGCGCCGGCCGTCCGGGCCGAGGATCTGGCCCTGCGAGAAGTACCGCGTGAACGGCTCGTCCCCCGGGACCAGGCCCAGGTCGCGGGCGACCTTGTAGAAGAAGCGCGCGTAGAGCAGGTGCATCGTCGCGTGCTCGGAGCCACCCGTGTACTGATCCACGGGCAGCCACGTCCGTGCGGCCTCGGCGTCGAACGGCTCCGCGGCGTTCTGCGGATCCGGGTAGCGCATGTAGTACCAGGACGAGCACATGAACGTGTCCATGGTGTCCGTCTCACGCCGCGCCGGCTTGCCGCACGACGGGCAGGAGGTGTTCACGAACGCCTCGGACAGCGCGAGCGGGGACTGGCCCGTCGGCACGAACTCCACCTCGTACGGCAGCTCCACGGGGAGCTGATCCACCGGCACGGGTACGGGGCCGCAGTCGGGGCAGTGGACGATCGGGATCGGCGCGCCCCAGTAGCGCTGGCGCGAGATCAGCCAGTCGCGCAGGCGGTAGTTGATCGTCGGGCCGCCCCAGCCGTTCGTGGCCATGTGATCGGCGACGGCCTTCTTCGCCGGGACGTTCGCCATCCGGTCGAACTGCTTGGAGGCGATCAGCGTGCCCTCGGCCGTCCACGCCTCGGCGAAGTCGCTGCCGTCCCAGTCAGGCGGGGAGATCACAACGCGGATCGGCATCCCGTACTTCTTCGCGAACTCGAAGTCGCGCTGGTCGTGCGCGGGCACCGCCATCACCGCGCCCGTGCCGTACGAGGCGAGCACGTAGTCGGCGACCCAGATCGGGACGCGCTCGCCGGTGAGGTGGTTCACGCAGTACGCGCCCGTGAACGCGCCCGTCTTCTCGCGCTCCGTGGAGAGGCGCTCGATCTCCGTGGCGTGGCTCGCGCGCTCCTGGTAGACGCGCACCTCGGCCTGCTGCTCGGGCGTGGTCACCTGCTCGACCAGCGGATGCTCCGGGGCCAGCACCATGAACGTGACGCCGTGCAGCGTGTCAGGGCGCGTGGTGAACACGCGGATCTCGTCCGTCCCGTCCGCCGTGGGCGTCTCGAGCGCGAACGCGGCCTCCGCGCCCTCGGAACGGCCGATCCAGTTGCGCTGCATCGTCTTCACGTGCTCGGGCCAGTCGAGATCCTCGTTGTGCAGGAGCTCCTCGGCGTACTGGGTGATGCGGAAGAACCACTGCTCCATCGCGCGCTGCTCCACCAGCGTGTCGCAGCGCTCGCAGCGGCCGTCCACCACCTGCTCGTTGGCGAGCGTCGTGTTGCAGGAGGGGCACCAGTTGGCGGCGGCGTGTTTGCGGTAGGCCAGGCCCTTCTTGAAGAGCTGCACGAACCACCACTGCGTCCACTTGTAGTAGTCGGGCGTGCTGGTATTCACCTCGCGCGACCAGTCGAAGGTGGCACCCATGGACTTCAGCTGGCCGCGCATGCGCGTGATGTTGCCGGCGGTCCAGTCGGCCGGGTGCAGGCCGCCCTTGAGCGCGGCGTTCTCCGCCGGCAGCCCGAAGGCGTCGAAGCCCATGGGGAAGAGCACGTTCCAGCCGCGCATCCGGAAGTAGCGCGCCAGCGTGTCGGACGGCGCCATGGCGAACCAGTGCCCCACGTGCAGGTCGCCGGAGGGGTACGGGAACATGGTCAGGTGGTAGCGGTTGGGGCGTCCGTCCACGTGGTCCGGCGTGCGGTACAGGTCGTC